>CAYLLL010000105.1:0-4478 GCA_964384655.1 uncultured Mariniplasma sp.
TGATGCACCTGTATTACGTGGTATTGATGATATGGTCATCATGAAAGACTTTGCATTCAATCCTCTTTCTAATGTTTCTGTATTCGATGCAGTCGATAAGGATTTAACCGTCGATGATATCGTCATTACTGGCGCTGTCGATTCAGCAGTCGTTGGATCTTATGATCTTACTTATGAAATCACGGATGCTACAGGGCATACAGCTACCTATACAAGAACCATAGAAGTCAAGGAAGCCGTTGATATGCTTGATTCTACTTTCTTTGTGATCAATGGCGATATGGAAATTGAACAACTCACACCGCTTGCACAACCCGCTGAAACTGGATGGGGTTGGCATGGTGGAGGAACATTCACAGTAGCGATTCAAAATGGTATTATGACACAGGTCATTACCGCGGTCGGTACGGTTCCACATGGCACACAATTCTATCAACAAAATCGTGTGATAGAAACGCAAGCTGTTTATCGCATTACTTATGATGCGAAGGTCGACTTAGCACGCTCCATTCGTTTATCCCTTGAAGCAGGTACCAATGTTAAATGGTATGAAATCGTGGATCTAACGACAGAATGGGCATCGTATGAATCCATTATTTATATCCCAGAAGCAGGATTCACCAATGGTAAGTTTGCGTTCTTCGCAGGTTTAGTTGAATCCGATTCACCTGCAACAACATTCTACTTAGACAACATTATGATTGAACTTGTTGGATATGTCAAAGATACACAAGCACCATTAATGTTTGGTATTGAAGATCAACAGGTTCCTAAAGATGTTCCATTTGAACCACTTTTAGGTGTGAAAGTCTTTGATTTAATTGATAAGTCTTTAACCGTGGATGATATCGTGATTACAGGTACTGTCGACACTGCAGTTCCAGGCGATTATACCCTCGTTTATACACTCACTGATCGCCAAGGCAATGTCACGGAAAAAGAAATTACCGTGATCGTCACTGAAGAAGGTGGCGGATTACCCAATACCTTCGTCTTAGTCAACAGCGATTTTGAAATTGAACAACTTACACCAACCGCTCAACCTGCAACCACAGGTTGGGGATGGCATGGCAGTGGTCAATTCAACACTGAAATTAAAGATGGCGTCGCGAAGATTGATGTCTTTGAAACTTGGAATATGTTCTATGGCACACAGTTCTATATGCAAAATCGTACGCTCACCCAAGGTCATATCTATCAGATCACCTTTAGAGCGAAAGCCGATGTTGCAAGACCTATGCAAGTGAACTTTGAAACATCAGGTTCAGGATTTGCAGCATACTTTGATCTAACCAATGAATGGGTTACCTATACCTATGAATACGAACATACAACAGCCACAGTATCGAACGTGAAGTTTGGATTCTACTTAGGTAACGTTCATGGATTATCTGTTCCAACCACTGTCTACCTAGATGACATCATGGTCACACGTGTTCTTGAAAAATCACCTGATGGTGAAGCACCACAAATTTGGGGTGCTCAAGACATCTATTGGAAAGAAGGAAATACATTTGATCCAATGTTAGGTTTAAGAGTCTATGACCATGTTGACAAGACCTTAACTGTCGATGATATCGTTGTTACAGGCACTGTTGATGTGAACACACCTGCAGATTACACGCTTACCTATACACTTGAAGATGCTTCAGGAAATGTATTGACGCATACTCGTATCGTTACCGTCTTAGATGAAGCCAACGCAGTCGATTCTCGCATTGTATTCGTAGATGGCGACTTTGAACTCGCCTCAGCGATCACTAATCAAGATAGCAATCTAGGTTGGACCTTAAAGGCAGGTACAGGCACAGGTACATGGAATCCTCATCAATTTGTGGATGGACATCTTGAAATTGACATCACCTATGTGGGTACTGTTCCTCATAGCATCCAATTCTTCCAAAGAAATGCATTTAAGTCAGAAGCGGGTTCAACCTACATTATTTCCTTTAGAGCTAAAGCCGATGTCGCAAGAGATATCCGTGTGATTATGGAAAATCCATCAGAAAACTTTGCGAATTATACCTTACATCAAATCGAGTTAACCACTGAATGGGTAACGTACGAACTTGTACTCCATAATGGAAAACTAAGCACAGCGGATGCGAAGATTGGTTTCTTCTTAGGTTTGATCGAATCCGATAAACCCGAACGCAGTGCTGCAACAAAAGTTTACTTTGATGATGTTTCGATTGAACTCGTAGGGTATGTTAAAGATATGCAAGCCCCACGTATCTTCACAACAGAAGCAACCGTTGTTAAAGATGCAGTCTTCAACCCACTCACAGGAATTAAATATGGTGACTTTGCGAAAGCACCAACCGTTGTTGTTTCTTCAGCAACCGCAGGATTAGTAACCTATGATGAAGTGACCAAAGTGTACACGGTAAATACGTCGACAGCTGGCACTTATACCTTGATTTATACCGTCACTGATTATTATGGCAATGAAACTATTCATGAAAGAACATTGATCGTGACTGAACCCACAACATAATAGGACTTTTCCTCCTAAACATGTAGAAAGAGTGACGCTCATTTAGGTCACTCTTTTTACATAATTATGATAGAATGATGGATAGCGAGGTAACGTATATGGTAAAAACAATCATCTTTGATATGGATGGAACACTGATCAATAGCGATGCACTTGTTGAAAAGATTTATCGCGAGCTCGTGATGAAATATCCTCCTATCGTCGCGTTTGATTCAATCGATCTTAACCGTGTCATGGCACTTTCATATGTCGAAGTGATCAAGATACTTTATGGTGAAGTAAAACAAGAATATTTAGACTATATCATGCACGTTCACTCCATCGAAAAGAAGGGGCAGCTTTCTTTATTTCCTCAGATTAAACCCATGCTTGAGAACTTAAAAAAGCAAGGGTTCTATTTGGCGGTTGTTACCTCTGAATTACGAGAAATCGCGTTGGATGAATTGAATATATTAAGCATCTTACCTTATTTTGATGAAGTGGTCGCATTTGATGATGTTATGCATCCCAAACCCCATCCAGAAGGTATTTTGCGAATACTAGCGCATAGCCATGCCAAACCTTATGAAGCCATCATGGTAGGTGATCAATTATCGGATGCTTTTGCAGCGGCGAATGCGAAGGTGATGAGCATCTTTATGGCGTGGGATGAGGGTAAACTCAAGTCAATGGCTCATCATTATGATGAGATAGCCAAGGATACTCATCATCTTCTTATGATTATTTCATCACGTCAAAGATTAACACTACACATTCAAGACAATCATGATTTGACGATATGTCAGATCACTGATCTTCACTTGATGAATGATGAAAAAGATATACAAGCCAAAGCATTAATTCAACAGATGATTCAACGCATTACCCCTGATTTTATCGCACTCACTGGAGATCAGAGCATGGGAGATGATGGCAAGACGAATTATGCGAAACTTGGACGATGGATGAATGAATATAAGGTTCCTTATGGATTCGTTTTCGGGAATCATGATACTGAGGGTGGAACCTATCAGGAACTAATTCAATCCATCCAATCTTCCTCACACCTCATGTTTTCATCGGGACCTGAGCATTTAGGATATTCGAATTACTTTATTGAAGTGTATGATCAAAAAGGTCTTAAAGCACTTCTTATCATGATGGATTCACACATTGACGATATGTATGAGATAGATCCAAAGAAAGTATGGGGATATGGAACCATTCATCAAGAGCAGATGGCATGGTATGAAAGACTTATTCAGCGTTATCCTCATGTCCCAAGCATCCTTTTTATGCACATCCCACCTTATGACGTCAAAGATATCAAAAAAGAAGACGTCCAAGGGTGTTATGAAGAATCCCCATCGACACCACCCATCGATACAGGATTCCTTTCCTTAGTCAAAAAACATCACCATACCCAAGCGATTTTTTACGGTCATGACCACTACAATGATTTTACGTATTTTGATCAAGGACTACTCCTTGGTTATGGACGTGTGAGTGGTTATTATGTCTATGGTAGAGAAGGATTTACCCCAGGAGCACGATGGATCAAAATGGATCGAAATGGTCTGATTACGAGTGGAATTCTCACGATGGATGATCGATAATCAAGAACAATTAAAAAGCCTAATAAGGCTTTTTTCATTGGATTAGGGTGTTGTTTAACTTCCCTTTTATTGGTATAATACAATCAAGTGAGGTACGAAACAATGACGCACAAATTTCCCAAAGACTTTATCTTTGGAGCAGCAACATCAGCCTATCAAATCGAAGGGGCAGCTTTTGAAGATGGTAGAGGTAAAACCATGTGGGATGTCATTCATCGGGATGACCTAGGAAAACCCACCTCAGATGTCGGTGATATCGCCTGTGATCATTATCACCGATATAAAGATGACATTAAACTCATGAAAAAAATGGGATTACAAAGTTATCGTTTTTCCATCTCATGGGTGAGAATTTTTCCTAAAGGATTCGGGGATATCAATCCACT
>CAYLLL010000106.1:0-4474 GCA_964384655.1 uncultured Mariniplasma sp.
ATTTTTGCCAATATATGGCACAAACCATTTAAAGGGGATAACAATTTACTCAATGTCAATATCCATCGCATTCGCCAAAAATTAGAACAAGATGCTGATAATCCTAAAATTTTACTTTCAGTATGGGGTGTAGGATACAAATTTGTTAAACAGGGGTAATCAAAGGTTCCCCTTTTTTATTCTTTTTGTATAATAGTTATAGGAGTGATGCATTTGAAACAATTTATCCAAAACATATCAACGATGGTTAAACACATGTTTGATTCAACATCACAGACAACACTCAAAGAATGCTATCAAGCCCTTCTTCTTTTTACATTAACAAATTTTATCGTATTGATTTTTTGGGCAATCAATCCATTCGAATGGAATGGGCTCACCTCTGTGATCTTTGATAGTGTGATTATCATCTATGGTCTTACCATGATGTTTATGATGACATCCACATTGACACGACGCTTCAATGATGCGTCGATTAACCCATTTCAAGCCCTCATCTATCCTATCGTCATGTCTTTATTGTTTGTTTTGATTCGAATCCGTTCATTTTCACAGATCATAATTATCATCATTTTAAGTCTTTATTTTTTAAGTCATTTCTATTTGATGATGCTTGTCATGATGCCATCCATCAAACACGACGATCAAACATCATGACTAAATGGATAAATAATCAAGTGTTTTCTTCAACTTCTCTCATGTTATAATAGACATGATTCGACTCAAGAAAGGTGGACTTTTATGTTATATCAATCATTCAATTTAAAAAACATAACGCTTAAAAATCGCGTAGTCATGCCACCCATGTGCATGTATAGTGCAGAAAATGACGGAAAGGTCCAACCTTTTCACTTGGTGCATTATGGAAGTAGAGCTGTTGGTGGCATTGGATTAATTATTCAAGAGGCGACAGCGATTATGCCTAATGGAAGAATCACGGAAAATGATTTAGGCATCTGGAGTGATGATCATGTTGCTGGACTCAAAACGATTGTTGATACCATCCATCAGATGGGATCTGTTGCAGGTATTCAGATTAATCATGCAGGTAGAAAAGCAAAATCAGGAATTGCGATTGGACCATCACCCATCACCTATGGGGGTGATTACAGTGTTCCTAAGGAAATGACCCTTGAAGATATTCATGAAGTGATTCAAGCATTTAAAGACGCAGCGCGACGTGCCGATCAAGCGGGGTATGATCTTCTTGAAATCCATGGCGCTCACGGATATTTGATCTTTGAATTTTTATCGCCCATCTCAAATCATCGTACAGATCGTTACAAAGATGGAAAAATATTTTTAAGAGAAGTGGTCGAAGCGATCAGTAGTGTTTGGCCTAAAGAAAAAGTTCTCGCACTTCGTGTTTCTGCACATGAGTATGTCGAACATGGGGTCACACCAGAGATGATTAGTGAAGCGATCAATGAAGTAAAGGATTTAGGGATTGATCTCATTGATGTATCCTCTGGAGGAAATGTTCTCGTTAAAATTAATGCCTATCCCGGATATCAACTCGAACTCGCTAGAAAAGTCAAAACGCTGACTCAACTACCTGTGATTGGTGGTGGACTGATTACGGACTTAAGAATGGCAGAACATGCTGTTTCACGTGGGGATGCCGATTTAATTTATTTGGGAAGAGTACTCCTAAGAGATCCTTATATCGTCATCAATCAGGCACAAGAATTAGGAATCGAAATTGAGTATCCCAAAGCTTATATACGCGGGAAAAAGTAACTTTGTGATTTTTATGTAAAGATGGCCAACTTTTGGTTGACACATCTTTTTTTTGTTGTTATGCTTGAGATGTAGGTCAATAATTGATTAAAGAGGGGAGAGGTGCACATGCTCATTCTCGGGATTGCATTTATGATCATGAGTTTATATGTTTTTTGGATCTATGTCTATCTGCCTAAAAATCTAAGCATTATTATCGAAGGAACCATTGTCGATTATGAAGTAATTGAACAAGAAGAAGGACTTACCTACGTGGCTAAAGTTATCTATGAAGATCCAATGAATCATGAAACGAAAGAAATTCAACTATCAAAGGGTCTTCCTTTTAAAAAAGAAACACCCATAAAGACGATACTTCAATATCAAGCAACCTCAAAGGATATCGCGATCAAGGAAAGCTTCACACCGTATACGATGACAGCAATCCTTTTGATGATCATCGGTGTCATCATGATCTTATTACCGATAGGAGGTTGGATATGATAAGGCCATATCCAATCATTGATAACCAGCATTTAGTGCTTGAAGATCATCGAAACTTCTCACATCAAACTCTTCTTTGGTTTCACGATCAGACATGCATCGGTTATGTGATCATCTCTAGACTGGAATCAGAAATTTATGTTCACCACATTGAAGTGGATTCCTCCATTCATCTAGAAGAAAACATGGATTTATTAATCAATGATCTTAAGCAAACCTTCAATCATGAAGATATTTATTTCCTACATCGATAGTTTTCATAGGATCAAACCTTAGAGTGATTGAGTGAACGCTCTTTTTTTATGCACTTAGCTATAATTTTTATGGTAGAATATGAACACAATATCATGAGGGGAATACACAATGAAACAGAATAGAAATCATGAGTATCATGCAGAAAAAGCAACCAAATTATCGCGTCTTTATGAAGTGATAGGTTATCCACTTAACGATGAAAAAATCGCACTTCAAGCCATTACATGTTCAAACTTTGCTAAAGAATATAACGATTGTTCAAGTGATAAGATTTATGAACATGATGGGCTTGCGGTTGTCGGAGATGCTATCTTAAAGTCAGTGTTATCGATCGATGTGTTTTTATCGGATCAAACGATTACAGAAGGTGATTTAACCAATCAAAAAAAGGCGATTGAAAATAACGAATCTTTACAATCTATCGGAATGCAAATGAATTTACCTGACATCTTATTTTATGCAAATACCGATTTACAAGGAAAGAAAAAAATCGCCACAGCTGTTGAAGCGATTATTGGAGCTATCTATTTTAGTCACGGGTTTGACGCATGTATCGATTTTATTCATCGCTATATGCCTTATAAACAATCAGTGGAGTAGATCCATATGAAACTTATCATTATTTTTGGACCTCATGCGGTAGGAAAAATGACAGTAGGTCAATCCCTGAGTCAAAAAACAGGGATACCCCTATTTCATAATCATGTGAGTATCGAATTATCCACTGAACTCCTTGGATCATTTAATGAAAAGCAGATGGCTTTATCAAATGCTCTTAGAGAAGTCGTTTTTGATCATGTTGCTAAAGCCCATCAGCAAGGGTTAATCTTTACGTTCATGTGGGCGTTGGATGAGAAAGCGGATGAACAGTATTTACATCGTCTTGAAAAGCGTTTTATAGATGAAGGCGGTGAGGTGTATTATATTGAACTTGAAGCGGATAAAGAGGTGCGTTTTGCTAGAAACCAAACTGAAAACCGTTTAAGACATAAAGCCACAAAACGCAATCTTGACGTCAGCAATCATCTCTTTAAAACGCTTGAAGAAAAACATCGATTAAACTCACATACAGGTGAGATTACTAAGAAAAACTACGTCAAAATAAATAATACAGATCTTGAACCCGATCAAGTTGCAGATCGCATCATTAATCATTTCAATTGGCGTTAAGGGGGTAAGTATGATGAAAAAGTTAGGCATTTGTTTAACAGGTGGAGGAGCACGTGGCGCTTATCAAGCTGGAGCCTTAAAGGCACTCGATGAGGGACATATTCTCGACCATGTGTATGCGTATGCGGGAACATCGATTGGTGCAGCAAATGCAGCGTGTTTAGTCTCCACATCCGTTGATCAGCTTAAAGAGATATGGTTTTCCATTCCTACCGATGCACTCAAACATGAGAAACCTTTGTTATCACGATTACTTGAAGATAAGCTTAAAGCGATTGATCAGGGCATTTATTCCATGGACACCTTTTCTTCAACCATGATGACATACATCAATCAAGAAGCACTAGCGAAAACCCGTGTGTATGTCACTGTATCCGATGGTGGGGATGAATCGAAAGGTTTGATGGAATTGGTCAAATCATCGTATAGACACTATTTGAGAAAAGACTCTAAAGTCATCTATTTACCCCTTGATGAGCTGACCTCAAAGGAATCCCACAAAGCTGTGATTGCCTCATGTTCCATCCCTGTGATCTTCCCAGCGGTCAAAAATGAACATAAAAAATATTATGATGGTGGTGTTTTTGATAATATTCCCGTCAAACCCTTGATTGCCCATGGCTGTGATGAAATCATCGTCATTCATCTTAATCGAACGCTTTTCTTTAAGCCTGAAGATCATCCAGAAGTTAAACTATGGGAAATCAAGCATAAAGGAAGTTTAGGTAATGTTCTCGATTTTTCCAAAGAACATGTCGAAAAGATTTATGCATGGGGATATGAGGATGCCAAAGCATTTTTAATTGAATATTTGAAATAAAAGAAA
>CAYLLL010000107.1:0-4436 GCA_964384655.1 uncultured Mariniplasma sp.
ATGCGATAGAATATGCCAATCACTTCAATCAACCACTCGTTGTCTTTTTTGGGCTGACGCCATCTTATCCTGATGCGAATGCACGCCATTATTACTTCATGCTTGAAGGATTGAAAGAAGTGAAAAGAATCCTCGAACATTTTGGGATAAACTTTATTTTAAAACTTGAATCTCCTGACAAGGGAATTTTACCTTATTTAGAAAAGGCAAGTATGTTAGTGATGGATTATGGGTACTTGAAATTTCAAAAAATATGGCGTAAAAATGTCTGGGATTATGCTGAAAATGAGGGGTATCGATTGGGGATAGATTTAGTCGATACAGATATGATCGTTCCTGTGAGAGCAGTCTCAGACAAAGCTGAGTATGGGGCATATACATTAAGACCCAAAATTAAAAAGCTTTATCAAAACTTCCGAGACTTTACCCACCTTCCAACTCTTGTGTGTAAAGATAAACTTGAATTTCCATCAGATGATCCTCTTGATGATCTCGATCGACTCGTGCAGTTTTTACCCATTGATCATTCCGTTGGCAAAAGTGCGTTCTATCATGGGGGATATATTGAAGCTAACCGTTTGTTTACTGATTTTGTTCAGCGCAAATTGAATCATTATAAAGATAGCAATGATCCCTCTTTAGACTTAACTTCCAAACTATCCATGTATCTTCATTTCGGCCAGATTTCATCACTCGAGATCCTCGATAAACTCATGCTAGCATCGAGTCAAGGTCATGTGGATGGAGAGTCATTGGATGGTTTTATTGAACAGTTATTGGTCAGAAGAGAACTTGCCTTTAACTATGTGACCTATCATAAAGGTTATGATGTTTTTGAAACGATGACTGAAGGTTGGGCATACCAGACGATGGAAGATCATAAGGATGATTTTCATCCTTATGTGTATACCAAAGAAGAGATTGAAAAGGGATTAACACACGACATCTATTTTAATGCTGCGATGATGGAAATGGTTCACACAGGCTATATGCACAACTATATGCGGATGTATTGGGCAAAGAAGATTATCGAATGGACGCCCACGTTTAAAGAAGCGTATGAAACCATTAAGACATTAAATAACACATACTTTATCGATGGTAGAGATGCCAATAGTTATGCGGGGATCGCATGGTGTTTTGGAAAACATGATCGACCATGGACAGAACGAGAGATCTTTGGTAAATTGAGATACATGAATGAAAAAGGTCTTGAAAGAAAATTTGATATCAAAAGTTATGTAAATCGCATCGAGATGGCTGTAAGAAAGCTGAAATAATTAATAGACCTTGTTAAATCATAGATTTAGTTGTATGATAGGGCTAAAGAGCCATGACATTTGAAAGCGCATCCAGGGGAAGACTCTCGTGCGCTTTTTTATTGGCTTAACGATTTACATAGGAGGATAATCTATGCGAAAGTTTTTGATGATTCTTGCAGTATTGTTCCTCGCCATAGGTGTAGCCTCATGTACAGGTGCGCAGAATATTTCAATCACATTTGAAGAAAATGGCGGTGCTGAAGTTGAAGATTTAGTTATTAGTATCAACTCCACATCCGTCAATTTTCCTACGCCAGTACGTGAAGGATATACATTTGATGGCTGGTATTTGGATGAGGCATTGACTCAACCTTTTACCTTAGCTTCGTTGCTCACACAAACAACAGCACTGACGCTTTATGCAAAATGGGATGCAGATGTTGCTGAGTATACGATCACCTTTGAGTCAAATGGCGGCTCTGTGGTCACCGCAATCACAGCCGCAGCTGGAGCGAGTGTCACTGCTCCTTCTGACCCAACAAAAACAGGATATACCTTTATGGGTTGGTTTAGCGACAGTGCATTAACGACAGCCTATACGTTTACCACGATGCCGAGTGAAAATATCACACTCTATGCGAAGTGGGAATTGATTGTCAACAATCAAACCATCACCTTTGAAGAAAATGGTGGTAGTGCAGTGGCAGATATTACCCAAGCGATTGGTTCTGCAGTCACAGCACCTGCAAATCCAACAAAGGTTGGTAACACATTTGCCGGTTGGTATAGTGATCAAGCATTAACGACAGCATACACGTTCTCGACAATGCCTGAAAATCCACTGACACTTTATGCGAAATGGACAGTGAACAACTACACGATCACCTTTGAAGAAAATGGTGGTAGTGCAGTCGCTGATATCACGCAAGCTTATGGCAGTGCCGTCGTGGCTCCTACAGCACCTACCCGCACTGGGTATACTTTTGCAGGTTGGTATAGTGATCAAGCATTAACGACAGCCTATACCTTTAGCACGATGCCTGCAGCAAATACCACACTTTATGCCAAATGGACGGTAAATCAATACACGATTTCTTTCGAAGAAAATGGTGGTAGTGCCGTCGCTGACTTAACTCAAGACTTTGGTAGTGCCGTTGTGGCACCTGCAGCTCCCACCAGAACGGGATACACGTTTGGTGGTTGGTTTAGTGACCAAGCATTAACCACTGCGTATACATTTAGCACAATGCCAGCTGTTAATACCACTCTCTATGCAAAATGGACAGCAGCTAACTTTACCATCAGCTTCGAAGAAAATGGTGGTAGTGCCGTCACCGATATTACCCAAGCCTTTGGTAGTGCCGTGGTTGCTCCTACAGCACCGACTCGTACAGGATATACCTTTGATGGTTGGTACAGTGATCAAGCATTAACCACTGCATATACGTTTACAACCATGCCTGCAGCGAATACCACACTTTATGCGAAGTGGACTGTTAACCAATACACCATTACCTTTGAAGAAAATGGTGGAACAACCGTTGCAGATCTAACCCAAAACTTTGGTAGCACCGTGGTTGAACCAACAGATCCGACGCAACAAGGGTATGTCTTTGTCGCTTGGTATAGTGATGCTGAACTTACCACACTTTATACATTTACAACCATGCCAGCACAAAACATCACGCTATATGCAAAATGGGATTATATCGAATATACATTAAGCTTTGTAGGTGCAGACATTACATCTCAAACCATTAAAGCTTATGATCCAATCGTATTACCAGCAAATCCTACTAAGGAAGGGTATACCTTTGGTGGTTGGTTCTTTGACACATTATTCTTAGAACCCTATGATCTAACCGTGATGCCAGAACATGATGTTGAACTTCATGCCTTGTGGACGCCTAACCTCTATACACTGACATACATGACCGATGGTGGTACTGCATTAGATCCGGAAGAAATTCCATTTAATGCGATTATTCAATACAGACAAGATGTTGAAAAAGAAGGTTATGCCTTTGCGGGATGGTATTTAGATAGCACATTAGAAACACCTCTCGATGGTCATCGTATGCCTGCTGGTCCATTGACACTTTATGCGAAGTGGATTGCCACCGATACCGTTTGGACAATCGCAGATGTTTTAATGTATGAACCAGGTCATGCGAAGGTTGAAGGAACTGTTATTTACAAGTTCCCAACACCGATGAATCCAGGTTATTACGTCTATGATGGTACAGCTACCATTTTCGTCATGGCTCCAAGCAATGACATTTTAGTGGGTGACTACATTCAATTTGATGCTGATTTTGGTTACTTTGAATTCACACCACAATTTACTAATCAACAGAACAGAGTGATTGTTCCAGATGCTACACCGATGTTCCCTTCATATCCAGATGAACCCGTCTTGAATATCATACACCGTGACCCAGCGATTCGTAATACCATAGGTAGTACAGTTCGTTTGCGTGGTGGTGTATTAATTAATGAGATGGGACAATATTTCTTATCGATTCCAGGAAGCGGCGAACGTCTTGCCATCAATTATAAATCGATCAATCCTATGTCAGATCCATTTGTAGGTCTTGCAGGACAATTAGTCGAATTTAATGCCATCATTTATGGATTTGATCCCATGGGGCATATGTGGCATGTTCTCTATGATCCATCCGGACCTGTCACAAACACATCGTTTACTGACTCAGAAAAGATTCAAGTATTAATCGCATCCGCGGATATGCTGAATGATATGGTATTCTATCCAGGCAATGTGTTAGAACTACCAGCCGTTGATCCTCTATTTGGAGCAACATTAACCTTTGAAACTACGGGTGATAATGCAGCATTCTTCAATGTCACTACCGGTGTATTTGCTGATACCGAAATTCAAAGAAGTATTACCCTACACATTACAGCTACCTTAGGTCTTGAAACAGGTTCTGTCGATGTGACCCTTACTTTAATGCCACTCGATATTCTAACCATTTCTGAATTCTTCGGTTTACCCGATGAATCCTTTGGTATGGTCCAAGGTGTGGTTATCTTTGCAAATGCAGATATGGGCATTATCATTATTGGTGATGAAACAGGAGCAATCCTACCGATTGAAACCATGGAATCTGCGGATGTTGGTGATTTAATCATCGTCCAAGGGTATATGTTTAC
>CAYLLL010000108.1:0-4430 GCA_964384655.1 uncultured Mariniplasma sp.
CACAATGATGTCGATGAGATAAAGAAAAAGGGACTGGTCAGTCCATGAAGAAAATCAAATCTTCATTTCGTTACAGCCCCGTTTTTATTCATGGAAGTCCTTTAAGAAATTTGATAGTGTAAAGATCATATCTTCTTTAGCTCTTGATCTTAATTCCTCAAAGGAAAGGTTTAAGTAATTGGTGACAACGATATGATCGACCCCCTCTTTTTGGTAATCCAGAGGATTTCCTTCAAGGGATCCCACGACTGCGATCACTTTAGCTTTCGTTTTTTTCGCACGTCGCGCAACACCGATGACGACTTTTCCACGTAGAGATTGATGATCAAGTTTTCCTTCACCCGTGATGATTACATCGACATCACGTGCAAGTTCATCGAATCGGATGACATCGAGGACGGTTTCAATGCCCATTTGAATCTTTGAATTAAGGAAAACTTTTGTTCCATATCCCATTCCACCTGCTGCACCAGCCCCTTTGAAGAAGGGATCATTAAATCCGATCGATTGACTCACTTTATTTGATAAGTGCTTCAAGTTATCATCTAAATACTTAACCATAGCTGGATTAGCACCTTTTTGTGGGCTAAAGATATAGGCAGCACCTTCAGGACCAAATAACGGATTATCGATGTCACACATGGTGATAAATTCAATGTGGGATAAGCGTTCATCCATCCCACTCAAATCGATGGTATCAATCAAGTGGAGTGTTCCTCCAGTAGGGATAAAACTGACGTGATGTTGGTTATAGAATTTCGCGCCTAATGCGGCAGCACATCCACATCCTCCATCGTTGGTCGAACTTCCACCTAACCCTAAAATAATTTTTTCAACACCATGACTTAACGCATCTTTGATGAGTTCACCAACACCATAGGTTGTTGTTAATGCTGGATTTTTTCGATGTTCAACCAAAGGGAGTCCTGCACAAGCTGCCATTTCGATGACCGCTGTTTTCCCTGCATCAATCAGTCCATAAAATGAAGTCATCGTTTCAAAATAGGGATTTTTTACATCGACATAGACTTTTCTACCAGGTAATCCTTGCAAGAAAGCATCCACGCTCCCTTCACCACCATCGGCGACAGGAAGGGTTTTGGTTTGTGCTTGAGGATCAACCTTCAAGATTTCTTCTTCGATAATCTGACAGACCTCAATTGAGGAAAGTGTTCCTTTAAATGAGTCAGGAATAATGAGATATTTTTTCATGGTTAACCCCCTTTCTTTAACCTTTAATGAAAAGAGACTATCACAGGATAACCTCTTTTCATCATATCATGCTTATAGGAAAATCAAACTGATGAGAAGGATACCAATAATTGAACCAAGACCTTCGATGAGTGTTCCTAAGGTTTGTGTCTTGTAGCCTTGATCTGGGGTCATACCGCTCATGTTGGTAACTACCCAGAAATAAGAGTCGTTCGCATGAGAAACGGTCATCGCACCTGCACCAATCGCCATCACAACGAGAGCAGCTGCTAAAGGTGTTGTAAATCCTAAAGCAGTCATTAAGGATGCTGGATCTGTATATAAACCTAACATGGCAGATGTGGTGACAATCGCAACCGTTGAAGAACCTTGAGCTATCTTGAGGATTGCTGCGATCGCAAATGGGAATAAAATACCCATGACTTTGAGAGCATCTGCACTTCCTCTAACATAATCAACAACGCCTGCGGCAGAGATCACACGACCTAAGACACCACCTGCAGCGGTAATGAAAAGGATAGGACCGACAACTTTTAAGTTTTCATTCGTGATGTCATAGAATTTGTTAAGTTTTCCAGTGACTTGTAAGAGAACAATCCCGAAGATTAAACCTAAAGATAACGCGAGAATCGGATGACCTAAGAATCCAAAGACTGGAGATGTCCAACCAAGAACATTCGCTAATGTACCTAATGACATCGCTAAGATGGGCACGATAATGGGTGCAAACGATAACCATGCATTGGGAAGTTTTCCATAGCTTGCTTTGAGTTGATCAAAGGCTTCTTGAGCCGCGTTAGGATTGACATCGTCGTCTTGATCGTCTTGAACTTTAACCTTTTTACCGATGTATAAAGCAAAGAAGTATGCGGGGACTAAAGCAAAGATAGAGACGAGGGCACCAATACCAACAACGAGTAATAGATTGTCCGCTAAACCAACGTTTGCTGCAGCTGCGATGGGACCCGGTGTAGGTGGAATGAACACGTGAGATGCATAGAGCCCTAAAGATAATGCAACGGCCATACCCACAGAGGATTTCTTCGTGATCTTCGCCATCGATTTACGGATAGGATCTAAGATGATGAATCCAGAGTCACAGAAGACGGGGATCGATACGATCCAACCCATGAGCATCATCGCAAGTTCGGGATGTTTCTTACCGACAACTTTGACGACTGAATCGGCAATCGTAAGCGCTGCACCGGTCTTTTCAACGATGAAACCGATGAGTGCTCCTAGAATAATGACAATACCGATGCCTTGCATCGTACCGCCAAAACCTGCAGCGATCGTTGATGGGATATCCTTGATAGGAAGAACAAAGAGTCCGAGAATGATAGAGATCAAAAGGATCGAAATAAACGGATGAACTTTGAACTTTGAAATCAAGAGAATCATTATCACGATGGCTACGAGTAATGCAATAATAAGCCAAATACCTGTTAACATGACATATTCCTCCATTGGTTTTCTAAAATTCTAAACTCATTATAGCAAGGATGAATGCGCTTTCCTATGGGACAAAAAACAAAAAAAGGCACCAATATTTGGTACCCATAACAAATTTAGTGAGGCTATTGATGCTTTAATGAATCATAAATTTTGATAGCAACCATGAAAAGATAGGATTTTGAGAGCTTTCTTGGATCATGGGTTGTCAATTGTTCGATTTTGTTCAATCGATATTGAAGTGTGTTTTTATGAATGAAGAGAAGATCTGAAGCTAGTTGAATGGATCCCTCTGCTTGATAGAGTGTTCGAAGTGTTTCCACATGATGTCCTATCTCATCAAGAGTTTGATTAGGAAATAAGTTTTCGATAAATTGTACCCGATCGTTTTCACTCATACGCGTAATGTAAAGATCAAAGTTGAGTGTATCAAACACTTGAATGGGATGATCGGACTTTAACGCGAGTTGAAGGGCTAAATTGGCATTTTTAAATGAACGCGTGATCGGTTTTACTGTGTTTGAATCGATGCCAATATAAGGATCACATTTAAAGTTTTCTTTGACCATCGCATAAATATGTTCAGCAATCTGATGGATCACATGATCCTCCTGTTGATTAAATACACAGATATATAGGGTTGCTGTACGAAATAGAAAGGCTTGAGGAATGGTTTTGAGGAATGCTCGAATACGATGTGAAATGTTGGTTTGGATTTGGTCAGAGATCATTGAATGATCAGAGGAACGCAAAGCGAAGACTAAGATACGCTTAGGTGTTTTGACATCGATACCCAAAGAAATCGCACGGGTTTGAAATTCATCGGGATAATTGATTTCATATCGACCGAAGATCCATTCCTCTAAGAAACGGTCTCTTGCTTTTTGTTCAATGGTGGATTGTTCTCTTAAATAGGTATCTAGAAGCAAAATTTCTGTCATCTTCTTGATGATTTGTCCATATTTATAGACCAAGTCGTAGTTACCGGTCATTCCAATGACTCCAATGATTTCATTATTAAATTCGATGGGGAGATTGATCCCGTTTTTCGCACCTAGATATTCACTATCATTGACTATCATTAATTCAGAGAGTTTTTCAGCAATGATTTTTTGGGCACCTCCATGAAACGTACCGATCCGCTTGGGATCCGTACTGGAAATAATCATGCCTTGTGTGTCCATGACATTGATGTGTTGTTCAATGATTTGTGAGAGTTGCGATACGATTTGATCAGCAATGGTTTTAGAAAGTAGCATAAGAAAACCTCATGGGTAGTGTTTAGTCTCATTGTAGCACGAGATAGATATAGAAAAAAAGAACTTCATGCAAACGCGTCAAGTTCTTTAGTTATTATTCCAGATAGGTAACTCTGTTTTTACCCATAAACTTACTCTTATACATTGCCTGATCTGCACGATTGATAGCAGCAACCAAAGGCTCTTTATAGTGTCTTAATGTGGCGCCTAAAGAGACTTGATAATTTAATGAAAGTTGATCTTTTTCTATCTTAGTGTTATCAACAAGCACACGAATTTTCTCAGCGAGAATTGAGATCTTTTCTTTCGAACTGTTTGGAGATAGAATGAGAAACTCTTCACCACCATAGCGAATGACAAGGTCATTTATGCTGACGGAATTGGTTAATGTTTTAGCGATGTTGATCAATATTTGATCTCCTAGATCATGTCCATAGGTATCATTGTAGGACTTAAAGTTATCGATATCGATGAATATGACTCCCATGCGTTGCATATCACTTTGAT
>CAYLLL010000109.1:0-4369 GCA_964384655.1 uncultured Mariniplasma sp.
TAGAGGTCACGAAGTGTTCTCCCCTTAAAGCGTCCATTTTTAATGATACTTGAGCCATTCACATGACCTGAGATTGCCCAACATTCTCCAGTTTTCTCATAGGGAATATCATAACCAAACACAGTTTTTAGTTTTTGGCCACCCCAAATGCGTTCTTTAAAGACGGGTTCTAAAAATAGGATATCCATAGTTTACACCTCGTGTTTATTATACATGATACTTCATTTAAAAAAACAGTGACATCCTCAGATGACACCATTTTTTTATTGAATATAGGGTTTCAATGCATCCGCTAATGCTTGGTACCCCAGAGGAGACAAGTGTAGTCCTTCCATACTGTAGACATTTTTCAATCGTCCTGATTCATCTTTAAAGATGGAGGCAATATCTAGATAAGTGGCATGCTCAATGTTGTGAAGTCTTTCATTAATGATCTCAATATTTTCATTTCTTCTTGGTAAGACGGTTGAGGGATCCATCGTCTCATTCACAGGCAATATGGAAAGAACATAGGTTTGGATGGTTGGATCAAATGCATGTGTTTTTGTCACAATCGATTGGATACGTGATGCAATGTCCTCGTTTGTAGTTTTGAGTAAAGCAAGATCGTTTGTTCCAATCAATAAAAACACGGTCTTTGGTTTAAGTTCAAAGATAGAGACTTCGAGACGTTTAAGAACGCCTTCAGTGGTATCGCCTCCGATACCACGATTATAGACATGATGACCTGAAAAGGCTTCATAGACGTTAAAATCTTGAGTAATCGAGTCACCCACAAACACATGTCCTTGAGGTTGTGCCTGATGATTTAACGATTGAAATGTCTTGACTTTACTATCATATCCAAATGCAGCAATCAGTTTAAAGAAATCAGTAGCACCTCTTTTCTTACCTTTGTGATAGAAAAGATAACTCGCTACAGGAACCATGATGACCAATAAAACTATCAAATATTCCATTAGACTACCTCACATGGGCTTTGATGAGGATACATTCATCATCAAGACAGCGTACCACAAATTGATCAATCGTTGCGGGGACAATAAAAGTTTCCGCATAATGAATCTCATAAGGTTCAAAAGATCCGTCAGTTGACTCTATGATGGCTCTTTTCCCAGACACTAAATTCGCCATATTGACCGAACCCATCGTGGGCACGATGACATGATCTTTAAAGCTGAAACGTCTAGTTTCAAGAAATTCACGCTCATGAAGACCAGTCTTTTCTTCGACATCGCTAATCGGTTCGATGTGATTGATCAATTCATTTTTAACAAAGGACGTTGTGCGATCAAACTGAAGATTCTTAAGTCCATGATCAAGATGAACAGGACGGGGCTTTCCATCCAGCCCCAAACGACCCCAATCCCATAACTTAAATGTAAAGATATAGACACACGCTGAAATTTCTAAGACCACCGTATTTTTACCTGAACAATGAATCGTTCCAGCAGGAATTAAGAAATGATCATGCTTTTTGGCTTTAAATTTATTGACGTAATGATCTGCTGGAAAATGAATGTCACCAGATGCAGCGCGTCGCAAATCTGCTTCAAAGCTCCTCTTATCGATGCCTTCCTTAAACCCCAAGTAGACCGCTCCATCCTCTTTAGCGTCCATAATGTAGTAACTTTCATCTTGAGTATATGTCATTCCAAAAACATCTTGAATGTATTCAGTCAATGGATGGACCTGTAAGGAAAGATTTCCGCCTTCCATCGTATCCAAAAAATCAAAACGAATGGGGAAGTTTTTGCCGAAGCGTCCATGGACACGGTCACCCATCAGAGCTTTGGGTCGGAAAGAGACAAGATCTTGTGCAGGGAGTTCTATCACATGTTTTCCAAAGGAGACTAACAAAGAATTCTCTTCAGGAACCCCATCGAAACTCCACGCATAATTATCTTCTCTAGGATCGAGTTGCATCACTTCTTTCATCCACTGTCCACCCCAAACGCCTGGATCAAAATAGGGAACCATACGAAAAGGACGTGTGATGAGATGATTGAGTACAGCTTCATATGCAGATCTTGTCAGCATTTTAGGCAGGTCGATGTCATTATAGTCAATCACATAATGAATATCCTTATAAATCGCTTCCTTGATTCGATCTGCTACACGCCATTCGATGAAGTATCCACGTTTATATTTTCTTAAAATGTCTTCTTGAGGATTCATTTTCTTAAAATTACAGAACCCTTGACGATAACGTTTTTGAATTTCCCATCGGGTCAAGCTGACATGAATAAGACAATCGGATTCGATTTGACTCGCACCAAAACCATAGATGATTTTCAATCCATGGTGTTCTCTGATAGTTTTTCGAACTGAGATAAGCCGATCCTGGTTATAAAAATCACCAATTTTAAAATATGAGAAAATACCAAAAACACGATCATCGGTGAGATGATAGCGAATCATCTGATCGATCGCCTCTTCGGATTTTGCATATTCTTCTATATTGATAATAAGTGATGGATGTAAAGGATCCAATAGATCCTGTTTTAATCGGTTTATATCAATCCCTGGATAGGTCTCCAGTACGATGGTTTGATCGTGATATCGTTTAAGTTCATGGATGATATCTTGAACGCCTTGGAACGTTTGATCTTCATGATCTTGGATGGGAATGATGGGGAATTTATCATAGTGAGAATGAAAGTTTACGTATGCCATGGTTTACATTCCTTCCTGCTCTTCAGCACTGAGTATCATCAGATAGGGGGTGAAAAGCTTTTTTGTATGAAAACTAACCAAAATACCATAAATACCTATGGCGATTAAGATCAATGAACTATGAATCATCATCAGGAGTAACACGAAAGCTAAACTACCTACGATCTTAAATGTGATAAAAAGATTTGAATTCGCCAGTAAAAAAACATTTTTGAATAAAGCAATAATCGATGATGTCTTCAATAAAGCCATCGTTGGGAAGATGTAGAGAAAAACTAAACCCCATTGGTACGATGAAACGATCGCAATGATCAATAACCAAGTCATACCACCAGCTAATGCATAATGATACATTCCATAAATGGGAATCCCAAAGACGACCAAGATGAGCCATACCAATGTGCTTTCTTTAAAGTTTTCTTTGAAACTTGACAAGAATAATGGCAGCACATTGGTAGGTTCTTTGGTTTTTAATAGTTGATTGGAGACGCGAAACATCGCAGTCGTCGCGGCACCAAAGGTGATGAGAAGACCAAAAAGACTGATAAAAAACCAGAGGATATTATTGAATACCACGTCTGTGAGTTTTCGAAACGTCTCCTTGATCATCAATCGTTATTTCTTAATTTTTTTAAAGACGAAGAATCCGCCAACACCGACAACGGCTACACCTAAAACAACAAGCACAAGAAGCGTTGTATTAAAGAATGAACCGGTGACTTCAAAGTTTTCAGATTCAACAAAAATGACTTTACCTGTATTGGTATCACCATCAGCTGCATCTGGATCATACGCTCTTACTTCTTCGTATAAACCATCATTGATTTGAACTTTGTATGTTGCTAAGACAGAAATGTCGGGCTTACCCACAAATCCTGCTAAATCAGCAGCATCATAAATCGAATTATAGATGCCGTCAATCGCCCAGTCTAAGGATGCATCAACAATCGCTTTCGATTCGGTAAATGTTAATGTCTTGGTGAAACCACCCGTAACTTCTAATTTAGGAAGTTCTGCATCATCAAAGTCATCCCATGACAATGTGGGTGATAAATTCACGAGTTGTTCATACTTATCAAGGAAATCTTCAAAGCTTGAGAAATCAAAGCTCATGGTGAAAATACGATGATACGTATCAACGATTTCTGCATCATGAACGGTGATGAAATCAGGTGCATTTTCTTCTAACCATGTTTGAATGGCAATGACACCACCCGTGATGTGCTTATCATTTAAAACAGCACCTTTACCTTCTGTACCCGCTGGATCATCTGGGTTGGTGATCAGTGTGGTCGAAAGTGTATCATCCATTACATCAAGAATGATGTAACGTGTTCCTGAACCATCCGCATTAAATTCGGTGGTTACTGTAATTTCTCCTGGCCAGCACGCATTAAGCGCGAATGCAAACACAAGGAGGACAATCAGTGTTAACAACTTTTTCATTCTTATTTCTCCCTTTTATATATTTTTTATGCCTCTTCGCCCAAATAAACGACATATTTATTGAGACGTAATGCAATCACAGTGAAGAACAGCACGATGACAAGGAGAATCCATGCCATGGCTGAAGCCATACCCATCGCCTGATCGGCAATCATTTTGTCAAACATGTAATACGCATAATAGTACGTTGACCTTGAAGGTCCACCTGAGGTCATGATGTAAGCGATCGTGAAGACTTGGAAACCAC
>CAYLLL010000110.1:0-4336 GCA_964384655.1 uncultured Mariniplasma sp.
GCCCATCGCGATTCTGCCTACGTCTGTGTTGTCTTTGTACAATTCTCTGAAGATATTTCCAGTAGAGATATGGGGGATATGATAATGCTCTGCTAGCAATACTGCCTCAGTGCCTTTCCCGACGCCGGGAGGGCCCATCAGAATGATGCGCATAATCTAATCCTCCATTATCTAAAGATGCCGCTGTATTCTGTTTGACTTGCGTCCGTTTCAACCTGTTGTGTCGTTTCAATGGCAACCCCAACAATAATCAGCAAGCTTGTACCACCTAATGTGATCGCGGAAGCTTCTGCACCTTGGAAACCGAAAACAATGGATGTGATGATGGGTAATACAGCGAGGATCACTAAGTAGACAGTCCCAATCACCGTAATCTTAAAGAGTAATTTTGCAATAAAATCTTTGGTTTCAACACCTGGACGAATCCCTGGAACGTATGCGTTTGATTTTTGTAGGTTATCTGCAATCTTGTCTGGGTTGATGGTAAGGAAGGAATAAAAGAATGAGAAGATAACAATTAAAATCACATACAAAATGAATCCAATAGGTTGTTGAAAGTTGAAGATATTATTGATCCAACCAGCTAAACCGGTTGTTTGACTACCGCTGGTAAAACCAACGATAGTGAGCGGAATCGAGAGAATGGTTTGTGCAAAGATGACTGGGATTACGCTCGCGCTGTTAATCTTCATAGGAATGTGAGAATCCGATTTACCTTGACGGTTTGCATACTGAATCGGTATTCTACGCGTTGCAATGTGTACATAGACAACACCGAAGAGAATCGCAAAATAAATGAGAATGACTAAGATGAATAATACGATGTCCCAACCGCCAGTACCATTGGTAATATATTTCGTCCAAAGAGTTGTCCACATCGCGGGTAAACTGGTCACAATCCCTGCAGTAATTAAAATGGATGTCCCATTCCCTACACCTTTTTTCGTAATTTGGTCAGCTAACCAAATCACAAGTGCAGATCCACCTGTCATGACTAATGCCATGTAGGCGTAGAAGAAATAACGGTAACGTTCGACAGCAGATGCTTCAAGTGAAGGAATAAGAACACTACCATTAACGGAAATACCCAAGATAAGGGCAAACGCTTGCACGAAGGCTAAGCCAATCGCCATATAACGAGTAATCCGGTTTAACTTTTGCTTTCCAGTTTCCCCTTGATCACTCCATTCCTTAAAGGATGGAATCACCATTTGAAGTAACTGAACAGCAATCGATGCTGTAATATAGGGAGAAATCCCTAAAGCAAAGATCGAGAATCTTTCAAGTGCTTGTCCGCTAAAGTTATTGAGAATCGCAACGAAACTTCCGCTTGATTCCATAAATTGAACGATCGCACGTGTATCAAAAAGTGGGACGGTAATGAAACTTCCAATTCTAACAACTAATAAGATGAGTAAAGTGAATGCTATACGTAGCATCACCGTTTTGTTACTTAGAACTCGTTTTATACGCAACCACACTTTAGATCACCTCTACAGTTCCACCAGCCGCTACAATCGCTGCTTCAGCAGCCTTAGAAAATACGTTCGCTTTGACAGTTAGTTTCTTTTCTAATGTTCCGTTTGCAAGAACCTTCACACCTGATTTAAGTTTCTTTAAAACATTACGAGCAATGAGTACTTCTGGGGTAACAACTTCGCCATCGTTGAATAAATTCAAATCAGCTAAGTTGACCACAGCGTATTCCTTACGGTTCACGTTATTGAAACCACGCTTTGGTAATCTTTGGAAGAAGGGGAGCTGTCCACCTTCAAACCCAGGACGAGGACCGCCGCCGGAGCGAGCGAGTTGACCTTTGTTACCTTTACCGGCAGTTTTACCGGTACCACTACCGGGTCCTCTACCGAGGCGCTTACGATTTTTACGTGCCCCTTCAACGGGTCTTAATTCGTTTAACATGGTCATCCTCCTTATGCTACTTCTGCAACATCAACTAAGTGGCTGATGGTTTTAACCATACCGATAATGGCTTCATTAGACTCTTTTACCACCACTTGATTGATTTTCTTTAGACCTAATGCATGTGCTGTTTTGACTTGATTAGGCTTGCGTCCAATCAAAGACTTCTTTAATGTAATTTGTAGTTTCATTAGTGTAACTCCGCCACATCTACACCGCGAAGTGCAGCAACTTGTTCTGCGGTTCTTAATTCCTTAAGACCAGCAAATGTCGCACGAACCATATTGACTGGTGTGCTTGATCCAATCGACTTCGATAAAATATCATTGACACCGGCAAGTTCGAATACAGCACGGACCGCACCACCGGCAATGATACCAGTACCTTCAGATGCTGGCTTTAAGAAAACTCTACCTGCACCATAATGGCCTGTAATCTCATGAGGAATGGTTGATCCCACGATGGGGACATTAATCATATTTGTTTTTGCGTTTTCAATCGCTTTTTTGATCGCATCGGGTACTTCGGCAGCTTTACCTGAACCAAATCCAACTTGACCTTGTTTGTTGCCGACAACTACTAGGGCAGCGAAACGGAAACGGCGTCCACCTTTAACAACCTTCGTGACGCGGTTGATTGAAACAACGCGTTCTTCGTATTGGTTATCGGTTTGTTCTTCTTGCATATATCTTTCTTTAGCCATGTTCGTCCTCCTCCTTAGAATTGTAAGCCTGCAGTGCGTGCAGCTTCAGCAAGTGCCTTGATACGTCCGTGGTAGAGATAACCACCGCGATCAAAGACGACTGAGGTCACGCCTTGTGCGAGTGCTTTTTCAGCAATGAGTTTACCAACTGCCTTAGCGGTTTCAATATTTGAATGCTTGAGGCCGAGTTCTTGAGAGCGTGCACTGATCAGTGTATGCTGTTTTTCATCATCGATAATCTGCACATAAATCGCTGTGTTGGAGCGATAAACAGATAATCTTGGACGTTCTGCGGTACCCGTAACAATCTTACGAATCCGAAGGTGACGCTTTTGACGAGTAATGTTGCTTGAAATTTTTCTAATCATATTGGCGTCCTCCCTTACTTAGCAGTCTTTCCGGCCTTGCGTGGAACATATTCATCAACATAACGAATACCTTTTCCAAGATAAGGCTCTGGTTTACGAACCGAGCGAATCTTTGCAGCAAATTCACCAACGACTTGCTTATCAGCACCTTCGATGATGATGTCCGTATTCTTTGGAATCGTGACAGTTAATCCTGCAGGGATTTCAAGGTTCACAGGATGGGAATAACCCATCGATAAGTTCACGACGTTGCCTTGGAGCGCTGCTCTATAACCAACACCACGAATTTCTAATTGCTTTTTAAATCCTGTAGACACACCAGCAACCATATTGGCTAATAAAGCACGGGTGGTTCCATGGATTTTTCTTGTGAAAATTTCATCATTTGGACGAACAATCTTAATCGAATGTCCTTCATGCTTGATGTCGAGCATTTGATTGAATTGGAATTCAAGTTGACCTTTAGGACCTTTAACGACAGCATAGTTTTCTGGGCTAATCGTTACGGTAACACCAGCAGGAACTTGAATCACTTTATTACCTATACGTGACATGATTTCCTCCTTATATTACCAAACGTAAGCGAGCACTTCGCCGCCAACTTGTGCTAAACGTGCTTCACGATCAGTCATAATACCTTTTGATGTTGAGATCAGGGCAACGCCTAGACCATTTAACACTTTGGGTAAGTTTTCAACTGTGGTGTATACACGAAGCCCTGGTTTCGATATCCGTTTCAAACCTTTAATCACACGTTCTTTAGTAGAGGTGTACTTCAAGGTCACTACAATTTTGCCTTGCACGCCATCTTTAACAACTGCGTAGTCGACGATGAATCCTTCTTTTTTGAGCACTGATAAAATATCAGATTTCAAGCGTGATGCAGGCATTTCAACCTTTTCATGACGCATTTTATTTGCGTTGCGAATACGGGTCAGCATATCCGCGATTGGATCAGTCATAACCATTGGTTCTTCCTCCTAATTACCAGCTTGCCTTCTTGACACCTGGGAGTTCTCCCTTGTGTGCCAATTCACGGAAAGTCAAACGAGACAAGCCAAACTTGCGCATATAGCCTCTGGGACGACCATCGAGCGCATCACGATTTCTAAGGCGTGTGGGTGAGGCATTACGTGGTAACTTAGAAAGTGCGGCATAATCGCCCTTTTCTTTCAATTCTGCACGAATGTCTGCATAACGCTCAACGATTTCACGACGCTTTGCTTCTTTTACGATCTTTGATTTTTTAGCCATAGTGCGCCTCCTTACTTCTTAAACGGCATGCCAAGAAGTGTCAATAATTGACGACCTTCATTGTCGCTTTTTGCCGTTGTAACAATAACAA
>CAYLLL010000111.1:0-4292 GCA_964384655.1 uncultured Mariniplasma sp.
CCGTATATTTAAAGCTGCGATTTCTGTCCGATGTGTCATGATTTCATCCACTGTCGTATCAGAAAAATCAAATACATTTTGAATCATCTCGGATTCTTCTTCATCAATCGATCCGGTTTTACTGCTTTCTTCAACGATGGTTCTGATTTCTTCTTCAGTGACTTTGCGTTCACCTTCGGTTGCTTTTAAGCCAAACAGATATCCAAATAGAATGGATAAGTGATCGAAGAGCCAAATAAGTGGTGATAAGATGACAGATAAGAACATCACAAAACCGATGGTACGATAAGCGATTCTCACAGAGTGCTTATTGGCAATACGCTCTGGGATCATCTGACCAAATACAACATGAAATGCGATTAAAAGAAACCCAATAACCAACAATATGACAAATTCAAGCCAATCCATCGTATTTCCAACGAGGTTCATGACATCATTCTTAAAGACAGTGAATGCAATCGCACCATTGATCAATGCTGCAAGCACACTGAAAAGATGAAGGCCAAGTCGATATTTTTTGGGTTCTGCGTTGACTTTTTGAACACGTTTGGCAGAGAGCATACCTTCTTCAGCGTCTTCATCGACTCGGTTGTCACTAATCGCGAGTAACGCTGTATCGCTTGCCGTACTTATTGCAGTCAATATGATTAAGAAAAACATGATCAACATAGAGACTAACATAGGTTCACCTCATGGTGATAACAAAAAAAGACACCTAAAAAAGCGCACGGCTTCATGTCTTTGTGACTAGGGTATACGGGATCGTCGATCCTACTACTTGAATCTTCCATTCCTAACATTATCCTCCATCTGGATGTGATATTGATATCTTACACTATTTTATGTAAAATGTCAATTGACCCACGTGTATCTGTGCTCAATCTATATCTTTTTTATTGTCCGAATCCACCTTTTTGTGTTACAATAATTATAGCATCAACTGACCCTTGGATGAACCTTAATGTAAGGGGACTCGATGATTTTTTTATGATGAATCACCTAAGAAAGTTTGGTAACCTTATGACTCCCATCCTATTAAGTGTCGTTTTAGAAAATTTACTTCATGTCGCCATGCTTGGTGTCGGCTTTGTCTTCTTGATTAAAGGTGCTGATTATTTCATTATCTCATCTTCATCCATTGCAAGAAAGTTTCATGTCTCACCACTCATCATCGGGTTGACATTGGTCGCTTTTGGTACATCACTACCTGAGTTAGCGGTAAGTTTTGCAGCATCCCTTTCTGCAAGAGCAAGCGGAACGACTGCAGACATTGCGATGGGAAATGTTATCGGATCAAATATCGCAAACATTACGATTATTTTAGGTTTATCTGCTGTCATGATGCCTATCGCTGTCAAGAAATCGATGCATAAACAAGAACTCCCCTTTGTCATGGGAATGACAGTGCTTCTAGCTTTATTAGTGAATGCTTTTTCTTCAGATCAAATTGTTTGGTGGGAAGCATTGATCTTGTTAGCTGCTTTTGCCTATTATATGTATTTAATGCTTAGAAGTCATAAAAATCAAGAAGAAAATCTTGAAGTTCACCTTGTCGATATTAAGAAAGCAGTGATTTTACTGATTATTGGCATCTCAGGAGTTTCTATTGGCGGTTGGTTAGTCACCACAGGTGCTGAGTTTATCGCGATTGAAATTCTTGTTCAAGCATTCAGTATGGAAGCGACGCGAGCAACAACACTTGTGGGTCTCTCTGTTGTCGCGTTAGGCACATCACTTCCTGAACTCGTAACCTCTGTCATGGCAGCGAAAAAAGGTGAAAATGAAATTGCGCTCGGTAATGTCTTAGGATCCAATGTATTCAATTCCTTATTCATTGTGGGTTTATCGGGTCTAGTCGTTCCTCTTGGCATGAATAGCGATGTCAAAATCGATTCATTGATTCTCATTGGTATCACTGCACTGGTTGTCATATTTTCAATCACGAAACTTGAAATCAATAAAAAAGAAGGATGGGTGTTATTCATCCTCTACTTCATCTATATCATCTATATCATCTTACGTGCTTTAGGCATCGTTTAAACCTTAAAGAATTGACGAACTAAATCCTTCAAATCATCACGATGAACCACGTAATCATCGTGATGTTTTTTATTCATCAAGATCAATTGACTATCCTTAATATGTCGGTGGATTGCTAATGTATGTCTTTTTTGGATAACGTCAAACTCCCCTGCAATGATCATCGTTGGAGTCTTGATTTTACCTAACTGATTGAACGTCAATTTGGGTTGTTCAAGCATCATGTGGATATATGGATTAGGCGTTTTTTCGACCTCTAAACCCATCAAAATGCGTGCTTTTTTATCTATTCCTAAAGGATGAATATTTGCGCCACAGATCATCATCTTCTTGAGTGATTTTGGCTCTATTAACGCCATATAGAGTCCAATGATTCCACCATCTGAGTACCCTAAAAAGTAGGGGGAATCGAGATTTAATGACTTTATCGCAAGAAGATAGTCCTTCGCCATCACCTGATAATCATAGACATCGGTTTGGGAGGATTTCCCATGATTTCTTGAGTCAAATAGATAACAGGTATAGCGATCTTTTATACTTTCAACCAATTCAAAAAAGATGGAGGAATCCTCTTGGTTCCCATGAACTAAAATGATAGGTGTCCCTTCTCCAATTTTTTCATAATACATCATGATGTTGTTAACGAATACATGCATGTTCTCACCTAAAGAAATAGGTCCCTGTGGTGGGACCTAAAGTGCCAATGTGCATAAGCCATGTTCTGTTCCCTTGCGGGTGTGACCATTTATCTCTACATTGTAGCATCCTTTTGCTTATCATTCGCTTAAGGATGTGCCCCTACCAAAATTTGGGTTGCTAGCTTGAGGGGTTTACCGCGTTTCATCGTTTGGTTTCCCAAACGCTCGTTTCTGTGGCACTTTTAAGTCTAGAGCATAGTTTCCCTTAGCTCATCAAACGCCGTTATGCTTTCGCATACCCTAGGTTATGGTTTCCCTAGGCACAATCACTACATCCATCACAGGATGTGCTAGCATGGACTTTCCTAACCTATTGCTAGGCTCGGTCACCTTCCATTGACATATGCATTATATCATAAAAAATCATTTCAACAACAAAAAAGTGAGGTCAGCGACCTCACTTATGTTATTTATTTAAGAGTGCATCTTTTCTGGATAAATCAATGCGTCCCTTTTCATCAATACCAATACACTTAACCAAAATTTGATCGCCAAGTGACACGACAGATTCAACTTTTTCAACACGTTCTTTCGCTAAGCGAGAGATATGTACGAGTCCTTCTGTTCCTGGCCATAGTTCAACAAAACAACCAAACTTCTCAATTCGTGTAACTTTACCTTCGTAAATTTCACCGACTTTAGCTTCCTTAACGAGCGATAAAATCTTCTCTGCAGCGGCTTCAATCCACTTGGTTTCCGCATGCATTAAGTAGACACGACCATCTTGCTCAATATCAATTTTGACTTGACTGAAATCATCTATGATTTGATTAATGATTTTTCCACCAGCCCCGATGACATCTCTGATCTTATCAGGATTGATCTTAATCATCATGACCTTAGGTGCATACTTAGACATTTCTTTACGAACTGTTGGAATGGTTTCAAGCATATGATCAAGAATATGAAGACGACCTACACGAGCTTGTTCAAGCGCTTCTCTTAAAATCTCTTCAGTGATTCCTGAAATCTTAATATCCATCTGTAAAGCAGTGATCCCTTCTTTGGTTCCTGCAACCTTGAAGTCCATATCGCCTTCATGATCTTCCATCCCTTGAATATCGGATAAAATCGTATAGTAGTTGCCTTCTTTAATCAATCCCATCGCAATCCCTGCAACAGGTGCCTTAATGGGTACACCTGCAGCCATAAGTGCCATCGTACCCGCACAAATGGTGGCTTGTGAAGAGGATCCGTTTGATTCAAGAATTTCGGAGACAATACGAATGGTGTATGGGAATTCTTCTTCTGTGGGTAGCACCTGAAGAATCGCACGTTCACCAAGCGCACCATGACCAATTTCACGACGTCCAGGTGATCCATAACGTCCAGTTTCTCCTACGGAGAATGGTGGGAAGTTATAATGGAGCATGAAGCGTTTTGAATCTTCAAGTCCTAGACCATCAATGATTTGGTTTTCACGGAGTGCACCGAGTGTAACCACACCTAAAGCTTGGGTTTGTCCACGTGTAAATAATGCGGACCCATGGGTTCTTTGGAGTACATCGACTCTTGATGATAACGGACGAATTTCATCGACCTTACGTCCATCAG
>CAYLLL010000112.1:0-4286 GCA_964384655.1 uncultured Mariniplasma sp.
GTTGAAAACGTTGAAGTCGTCGACTATTCAAAGATGCTTGTCAAAGAATTAAAGGCGCTTGCTGCTGAAAAAGGGATTGAAGGCGCTGACAAAATGTTAAAGGCAGATTTAGTTTCTGCACTTGAAGCATTGAACTAATGACAAAAGGGTGGTATGTTCCACCTTTTTTTTGTATAATAAAAAGTGTTGGGGGTTACATCATGAAACGGCGTATTGCGATTGCAGGATCTCTTACCATTTTAATCTTCGTGCTCATGCCGCTTGCCTTAATCCTTTTAAACTTAAGAGGGCAAGGCATTTTTATGATTTCAGCGATTGTCACGCTCGTTTTAGTAGGCGTGTATCTTTTTGGTGGTGTCCCTAAACTCGTTGTTGCCATCATTTATGGTCTTGTGACCTTTATGTTTTTATTCTTTTTAGATGAGGCGTATCATCTCCCTTTTTTAATCGTTGGTACACTAATCTTTGTCTTAAACCCCCTCTCTTCCTTTGAGACCTATCTCACCTCAAAGATGAAGGATGAAGACGTGTTGCCAATCAGATTTTCTCTCAGAGGATCTTACTGGCCTTTTTTTAACTATCAAAAGGAAATGAAAAATTTTTATCATCTACCTCAAGCGCGTAAACTTTATACTAAGAAATGGTACCTACATACAAGACAAGTCACCACGGTGGCATTGATTACGATCGGGATTTTCTTGTTTTTATTAGGGATTAGCAATATTGCGAATACCCTTGATGATTTTTCTTGGTTTAACTTCTTCGTGTTCTACAATGTGATCATCATCTTCGTTTTAGCATTTATGCTCTTTAAAAAAGGATTTACATCAACGTTTAGAACATTTGTCATCAGTTTATTTCTTCCAGTGATCTATTTGATTTTTCGCTCTGAATTTCCTGATCCCTTAAAATACACGTTAGCAGCATCCATGTTCTTCATTGGACTCGTTGTGTCTACCGTTGAACTCATCAAATTTTATCAACGTGTCGCGTTTGACAGTTATCACTATTATGATCCTGATCTGCAGATGGAAGTCTTCGCGAATGCTCTTTTTGAACCTTTAGTTTATAATGAAACCTTTATTCTTTCGGGTCATTATCAAATCAAAATCAAATCCGAAGCCTTTCAAAAAGTGCTCCATGACATTTTGGTCTATGCGAATCTCTTTAAAATCATCATTACAGCATACACGTTTGGTAAAGATACCGTTCATGTTTATGCAGATTTTCATCAACATGATCACAAGCGTGCCGAAAAATTTAAAACGTATTTGGAAGCCAAGTTCAAAATGGGTATTAAAGCAGAACTCTATGAAGATCCCAATAAAGAAGTGTATGAACAGATGTTTTTTCATCGTCCTGAATATATCATTGCACGGGCTCAATCACTCGCTGGACTTCTCAAAGAACTCGAGATCAAAACCAAGATTATTATTAGCCTAATTGTTTACTTCGAACTGGAGGAAGAACTTGAAGAATTCTCTAAAGACTTCCCCGTGTCGCGCTTAGAGGATTTAAGTGAAGAAGATTATCTCACCGTGCGTGTGGATCTTCCATCCATCAATGTCGACTACATGATTGAAGCGAAAATTAGAGAAGTTCTCCTCGGCTTACTCATGCATCATGGGAAGTTTGTAAGAATCTCTGTGTACTATTAATCATTCCAAAGGAATGAAGTGCTATCATACGATAAATGATAGCGCTTTCTTTTTTATGTGGTTATTTTCTTGACAAGAACAAAAAGAAGTGATAAAGTGGAAGTGAACCTAGGAAGCAGCCGTGGAACCCAAAAAAGTAGTAAAAGGTGTCTAACAGTGTGGGCGTGAACCTTTTTGGTAATTCCCGAAGCATTGACAAGTCGACGCCATCAGTGAACGTAACTCGTTCTCACAGCTTTCTAGGCTTTTTTTATGCCAAAATTATGTTATAATATGAATAAATAAAGAGGTAAACACATGAAAAAGGAATACGAGTTACTCAAAGCACTTTCTGAGTTACCAGGAATCCCTGCAAACGAGAAAGCGGTCAGTCGATTTATTACAGAAGAAATCAAACATCACGCGGATCAAGTCATCTATGATCACTTGGGTTCAGTGATTGGTTTAAAGGGGCATACAGGACCTCGCGTGATGATTGCGGGTCATATGGATGAAGTCGGTTTGATGGTGACACAGATCACCAAAGAAGGCTTTGTGAAATTCCAAACCATTGGGGGTTGGTTTTCACAAGTCATGCTAGCTCAGGAATGGGAAATCCATACGAGTAAGGGTATCGTTTATGCAGTGACAGGGGTCAAGCCAACCCATATCATTCCTCAAGATAAACGAAATGTTGCGATTGACATCCAAACGATGTATTTAGATCTTGGGGTATCCTCCAAGGATGAAGCTGAAAAACTTGGGGTTGAACCTGGAAATATGGTGGTTCCTCACACCTCATTTCGCATCTTAGGAAATCCAAAGTATTTGCTTGGCAAAGCATGGGATAACCGTATCGGGAGTGCGGTGGTCATCGAAGTGTTAAAACGTCTTAAGGATCATCCCAATCAACTCTTTGGTACATTTACGGTTCAAGAGGAAGTCGGATTGCGTGGTGCGAAAACAAGTAGCTATATCGTTGAACCTGAAATCGCACTCGCCATTGATACTGGACTGGCCAATGATGTCCCTGGTGGAGAGTCAGAAGAACAAACTTTAGGTAAAGGTCCACAAATTCTGCTTTATGATGCAGGACTTGTTCCCAATCAAGCTTTGCGTCAATTCGTCATCGAAGTAGCGAAAAAGGAAAACATTCCTTATCAAGAAGCCTACATTACGGGTGGTAGAACAGATGCAGGTCATATGCACCTCGCGCATGGAGGTGCAGCATCACTTTCGATTGGTATTCCTACACGATACATGCACTCACATACCTCCATCATCAATTTTGATGACTATGAAAATACCATTAAATTAGTGCTTGCAGTGATCAAAGCTCTTGATCAAGAACGAGTGAATCAGATTATTTCTAATTAGCGTCCTAAGTGACGCTTTTTAATTGCATTTTGACCAAAGTTTAAGTATTATATAGTTGAGTACTCACTCAACTGAAAGGATGATTGTATGAAACCTTGTGGCGAAAATTGTCAATGTACGATCTTTCATCAAGAGACGCTCACCAAAGTGGAAAACTCACTCCATCCTGATGGTGAATACCAAGCACTTACCGACCTATTTAAAGTTTTTTCAGATTTGACACGCATCAAAATTCTTGAAGCGATCAAAGAGGATCAACTTTGTGTATGTGATTTGTCACATCTTTTAGGCATTACCAAAAGTGCGGTGTCTCATCAAATGACATTTCTAAAGAAGTATCATCTCGTTAAAAGCGATAAAGTGGGTAAAATGGTTTACTATTCACTGAATGATCCCAATGCAATTGAGATCATCTATCATGCCTATACCATCATGAAAGGACAACAAGCCCATGCGAAAAAGCATTAAAGTAAGTAACATCACCTGTGCACAGTGTGCGAAATCCATCGAATCGTATTTTAACGAGCTCGAAGGTGTGGATGCCAAGGTCTTAGTGACTTCTAAGAAAGTGATCTTCAATTATGATGAAGATACATATGATGAACAAAGTTTAGGGGATCATCTTCGCATCATTGGCTATTATCCTATTTTTAATAACGAAGAACAAGAAAAAGCGAAAAAAAGAGATCTCATCGACCTCATCTTAGCAGCCATTCTTACCTTCCCTTTATTATGGACGATGTTTGCTCATCTTGGAATCAATGTTCGTGTGCCAGATATCTTAATGAATGGCTATGTCCAGTGGGCAATCGCTACCCCTATCTTATTTTTTGTCGGTAGAAGATTCTTTCAATCGGCATATCATCAATTAAAAGGAAAGAATTTAGGGATGGATGTCCTTGTCGTGCTAGGAACATCTGCAGCATATATCTTTTCAATCTATCAAACATTGACCTATGATTCACATGCGGGTCATGCGATGCCTGAACTCTATTTTGAGACGACAGCAGTCATTATCTTCATGGTTTTAATCGGTAACTTCTTTGAAAATCGCGTGAAAGAGAAAACCTCTCATGCACTTCAGTCACTCATCAGTTTAGGCGCGAAAGAAGCTCGAATCAGACGTGATGGAAAAGACATCATGGTTCCTGTCGATCAAGTCAAAGTCGGAGAAACCATGATCGTTCTTGCTAATGAAAAAGTCGCGGTTGATGGGATCATCATCAAAGGTGAATCTTATATCGATGAAGCCATGATTACGGGTGAACCCAT
>CAYLLL010000113.1:0-4271 GCA_964384655.1 uncultured Mariniplasma sp.
AAACCTGTGCTCTCTGGGAAAGTGACGATTCAAGGTCAAGACATCACCCATTCCAACATTCGTAAAAAATATCAAAAAGGGATGTCACATATTCCTGAAGACCGTCAAAAACATGGGGTTGTCATGGACTTTGACTTGCAGAGTAACCTCATTTTACAAAACTATTATCAACCACGTTTTCAGAAACATGGATTCCTTCGCTTTGATGTCATCAATGATCACGCAGAAGAACTGATTAACCGCTTCGATATCCGTAGTGAGCGCGGTGCGAAAACCATTGTTCGTCAGATGAGTGGTGGTAACCAGCAAAAAGCGATCTTAGGTCGTGAAATTAGTCGTGAACATGAAGTACTTATCGCAGTTCAGCCCACACGTGGCTTGGATGTAGGAGCGATTGAATACATCCATGCACAACTGATCAAGGAAAGAAACAATCAAAAGGCCGTGTTGTTGATCTCCTTGGAACTCGATGAGATCATGAACTTGTCCGATCGAATTCTCGTCATGTATGAAGGAGAAATCGTCGGTGAACTTGATCCTAAGAAGACCACAGCCAACGAATTAGGCTTATACATGTCCGGGGCGAAGAGAGGTTAATCTATGAAAGAAAATACGATTATGACCAAGATAATAGCATTCTTCAAACGATTACCTAGTCTCATCCTTAAAGGACTGAAGAAGGCATTTAATGTCTCTAAACCGAGCTTAATCTCCATTGGTGTAGGTTTATTGATCGGATTTATTATCATGTTATTCTTCGATGCTGGCGATGCATTTCCTGCCCTTGGAACCCTTTTGATTGGTGGGTTTAATGGTGGACTTCGCGGGATTGGGAATACCCTTTATCAAGCTGCACCCATCATATTAACCGGGTTAGCCGTTGCCTTCGCATTTCGTACAGGTCTCTTTAATATTGGAGCCTCTGGACAAATGATGATTGGAGCCTATGTGGCCATCCACATCGGTGTCTTATGGCATTTACCCGCTGGTATTCACTGGGTGGTAGGTTTCTTAGCTGGGATGCTCGCAGGCGCTATCTGGGGATTTATTCCTGGTATCCTTAAAGCCTTATCCAATGTCAATGAGGTAATCACCTCGATCATGATGAACTATATTGCAGGGAATCTCCTCATCATCTTCATCATGGAAAATGTGTTTAATGCGAACTATTCACGTTCACTAAACATTCAAAAATCTGCAGAACTTCCCTTATTAACTTCGGTTTTCCCTGGATCAACAGCAAATATCGGGATTTTTATCGCGATTATCGTGGTCATTATTGCTCATATCATCTTGCATAAGACAACCCTAGGATTCCAGTTAAGAGCTTCTGGTTTCTCTATGCCAGGGTCAAAATATGCCGGGATGAACACCAAAGCGAATGTCATCACTGCCATGACACTCTCTGGATCATTTGCCGGAATGGCGGGTGCCATTGCCTTCTTAGTTGTTGGTAAAAATATCGGAACAGCCTTTGAAATCTTCCCACAAGGGTTTGATGGCATCTCTGTTGCCCTATTGGGGCTCGGTGAACCTGTGGGTGCACTTTTTGCAGGATTATTCTTATCGAATATGCGCATGGGTGGATTCTATATGCAACGCTACAGCTTCGTTCCTCAAATTATCGATATGATCATTGCCGTCATCATTTATGTCACCGCGATTTCCGCATCCCTTCAATTGATCTTCAAACGATATGGTAAGGAATTGAAGGCATGGCGCTTAGCCAGAAAAGAAAAGAAGGGGGAGGTATAAGTCATGGATCTTCTCTATCTAATCATTCAAAATACGTATATCAGTATGACTGTCTTGCTCATTGTGGCTTTAGGTGGACTCCTTGCTGAGCGAAGCGGTGTCACGAACATTGCCCTTGAAGGGATCATGATCTTAGGAGCTTTCCTTGGAGTATGGGCCATTCATGGACTCGAAATCATGCCTTATACACCCATCACACGACTCGTTGTCTTGATCGTGATGGTGGTCTTAGTCCTCTTCATTCTATTTGTCATCAACTTCGGATTATTCAAGTTAGGTGTGAAGAACTATGGCTTAGCTAAGCTGAAGTTAGGCAAGCATGAAACGAAAGTATTCTATGGCATCAATTTAGTGATTGCGATTGTCGTTGGAATTTTACTCCAACAAAATGTCATTCAACATGCACTTCCTAAACAAGTGATCTTGGTGATGGGTATTGTGATTGGTGGTTTAGTGGGTGGACTTTACGCGATGATTCATGCGCATGCATCCATCTACATGAAAGCAGATCAGATTATCTCTGCGACTGCTTTGAACTTGTTTGCTCCCGCATTTGCGATCTTTACCGCACGATTCATTCAAAGAGGACAGCAAATTCCTTTTAACTCAAGTTTTATGATCCAAAAAGTTCCCGTGTTAGGAGATATTCCCGTCATCGGTGAATTGTTCTTCACCCGCGTCTTCTTAAGTTTTTACATTGGTTTAGCGTTGCTTGCACTCATCTGGATCATCGTCTATAAATCCAAGTTTGGACTAAGACTCAGAGCGTGTGGTGAAAATCCACATGCAGCGGATTCACTCGGGATTAATATTTATAAATTACGCTTTAAAGCAGTGACGTTATCGGGTGTCTTTGCAGGGATGGGTGGAGTCATCTTCGTCATCTCTACATCGACAGAATTTAATGTCACCGTCGCTGGATTTGGGTTCTTAGCGATTGCCGTCTTAATCTTTGGTAACTGGCGTCCTTCAGGAATCATCTTCGCAGCGTTATTCTTTGGCTTCATGAAGACCTTGGCAGCGTCGTATACCACGATTCCATTCCTAGATAATTTGGGTCTCCAAAAGGAATATTATGAACTCATTCCTTATATCGCCACCATTATTATCTTAGCCTTTTTCTCCAAAAATTCACGTGCTCCCAAAGCACTTGGACAGATCTACGATCAAGGAAAACGTTAAAATTGACCAAAACCTTCACACCTTGTGGAGGTTTTGTTTCATAGATGACGAAAATGCTTGAAAAGTCGTGATTTTTATGTGATTTCAAAACGATTTTTATTGACTTTTCGGCTTAACTACGTTAAAATACTTGTGTTGTACCACATAGAACAGGTCATAAATGCCATGGGCTACCTTAGTAGTGTGTCTTCAAACCAAATAAAGGAGGTTAGCAACATGTATGCAGTTATCGTCACAGGCGGTAAGCAAGTCAGAGTTTCTGAAGGTCAAGAAATCTACGTTGAAAAACTAGATGTTGAAGCTGGTGAAACATACACATTTACTGATGTGCTTATGCTCGGTGGAGAACAAACCGTTATCGGTACACCGAACGTTGAAGGTGCGAAAGTCGTTGCCAAAGTACTTAAACACGGACGTGGTCCCAAAATCATCGTCTTCAAGTACAAGGTTAGAAAGAACTATCGCCGCAAACAAGGTCATCGCCAATCATACACCAAATTACTGATCGAATCGATCAGCGCGTAACATGATTACCGCGAAGTACCTCATGAAAGACGGACAGATCCAAAAGATTACCGTCAGTGGACATGCCCATTACAAGAAGTCAGGTCAAGATATCGTTTGTGCCGCTGTCTCAGCAGCCACACTCGTGACCGCGAATGCGATTGAGCATCTAGGCTTAAATCATTTGATTGATTTAGCTGTTGATGACGGATACTTCAAGTTGGAGTTAAAAGAAGAGAATACGATTCTTCATGCTCTCTTGGAAAACTTGAAATATACGTTAACCGATTTTGAAAAACAATACCCAAAATATATGAAAAACCAAAAGGAGGGATAACCATGTTACAATTAAACATTCAGTTATTCGCATCGAAAAAAGGTGTAGGTTCATCTCGTAACGGTCGCGACTCCCACTCCAAACGTCTTGGTATGAAATTATCCGATGGTCAGTTTGCTAAGGCAGGCGCAATCATCTACCGCCAACGCGGGACAAAAATTCACCCAGGCACAAATGTTGGACGTGGTGCCGATGATACATTGTTTGCGACAGTCACAGGAACTGTGAAGTACGAAAGACTCGGAAGAGACCGCACACAAGTTTCCGTCTACGAAGGATAACCTCGTTATCCTTTTTTTCTTCAAGAAAGAGGCTAAAAAATACTATGTTTGTTGATGAAATAACTGTTGAAGTGTATGGTGGAAAAGGTGGCGATGGTGTCGCCGTTTTTCGCCGTGAAAAATATGTGGAATACGGTGGTCCATGGGGCGGTAATGGCGGTAACGGAGGCTCTGTCATCTTTGTCGGTGATGAAGGGAAATCTACGTTAATT
>CAYLLL010000114.1:0-4270 GCA_964384655.1 uncultured Mariniplasma sp.
ATCCTTTTCATGGATGGCGAAATCGTTGAACATTATTATGCAACAACCGAAAATGCAACCAACGCCACAGACATAAATCGCAACGTTAGAGATTTCTATGAGGCAGTATTCACTGCAATCAATGGATAAAAGCACAACGTGCTTTTTTTCATCGATAAGGAGAAAGTTTCATGATTGATCAAATCAAAAAAGACTTAAAATCATATCTAGAAAAAGAACTCTCGATTGAGAATCTTGTCTTAGAAGATGCAAAGAAAGGAAATGCGGATCTTGCGATTCCACTTTTTGCGTTTGCGAAAGCATGGCAAAAAAGTCCTTTACTTGTCTTTGAGAGATTTCAACAGGTTCTTGTGGGATATCAACATATTGCAAAAATTGAATTCATGAATGGATTTTTAAATATTTATCTCGAAAGACATGCCCTTGCTAAGGCGATTCTTGATCAAATTCAAGCGGAGAAAGCTGAGTATGGTCAGCATGTTCTAATGAACAAAGAAACCGTGGTGATGGATTATTCATCACCCAACATTGCCAAATCGTTTGGTGTGGGTCATTTAAGATCGACGATGATTGGAAATGCGCTTAAGAATATCTACAAGAAGTTAGGGTATGATGTGGTTGCTGTCAATCATTTAGGAGATTGGGGAACACAGTTTGGTAAAATGATCGTGGCTTATGAATTATGGGGAAATGATGAAGCCATTCACGCGAATCCGATTGCTGAACTTCAAAAACTCTATGTTCGTTTTCATGATGAAGAAAAAAATGATCCTTCATTAGAGGATCGTGCAAGAGATGTTTTTAAAGCATTAGAAGAAGGTCATCCTAAATACCAGCAACTCTGGCAATGGTTCAAAGATGAGTCGATGAAAGAGTTTATGATGATGTATGATCTCTTAGGCGTTTCCTTTGATTCATTCCATGGGGAATCTTTCTATAACGATAAGATGGACCGCATCGTGACGATGCTTGAAGATAAAGGCTTGCTCAAAGTCGATCAAGGAGCCACAATTGTTGAACTTCCTAATGATTTACCTCCTGCACTTATCAAGAAGTCTGATGGAGCAACGCTATATATCACACGTGATTTAGCAGCCATCATTTACCGACATGAGACATATCATGCCGATAAGATCCTTTATGTTGTAGGCAATGAACAACAACTTCATTTTAAACAACTGAAAGCATTAACGGATCAAATGGGTTATCATTTTGACATCGAGCATATCAATTTTGGTCTCGTCTTAGTCGATGGAAAGAAGATGTCAACTCGCGGTGGTAAATTCAAGCGTTTGGAAGAAGTCATCATTCAAGCGATTCATGAAGCAAAACAAGCCATTACTGAAAAGAACCCCAACCTGAAGAATCAAGATGACGTCGCTAAAGCGGTTGGTATCGGTGCAATTATCTTTAATGACTTAAAGAATGAACGTCATTTAGATGTCGACTTTAATTTAACCAATATGCTTAAATTTGAAGGGATGACAGGTCCTTACCTTCAATACTCATCCGTTCGAATTGAATCGATTCTCAAAGATCAAACGCTTCGTCCTGAACTGATCAATAATGATGTCTTTTTGCAAGATCATTACTATGAAGTAATCAAATTACTTGATCAATTTCCTTTGATGATTGAACGTGCAAAAGATCTAAATATGCCTTCAGTGATTGCACGCTATATCACCCAACTTGCTCAAGCATTCAATAGTTTCTATGGCAGGGAACGCATCGTGGTTGAGGATGAAAGTATCAAACAAGCCAACCTTTATTTCATCACACAGATTCAGACAGTGATCAATGAAGGGCTACGCTTATTAGGTATCCAAACACTCAAAGAAATGTAATCGAAAAAGATTGCATAAATCGATTTTCCGTGTTATCATAATTTTGCTGCTCATTGGAGCAAAATTATCTCCCCGCGTGATGAAATTGGTAGACGTGCCAGACTCAAAATCTGGTGGATGAATAATCCGTGCTGGTTCGAGCCCGGCCGCGGGGACCAACATAACATGAAGCTACGCTCTTGCGTAGTTTTTTTTATCATTCTCATGAGATGATGATGCCATTTATTCTTGATAACTTGTATTTTTTTAAAAGCATGATACAATAACTTCGGAAAGTGAGTTGATCCTATGAAAGAAAGAAAAGCGAAAGGTTTTGTCATGACGACGATGAATGGGATGGTTTATGGTTTATTTGCTACCCTAATCATCGGTGTGATTGTGCGTCAATTTGGCTTGCTTTTAGGTATTCCATTACTCTCTGATATCATTTATCCTCGCCTAGCATCATTGATGGGTGTCGGTGTTGGTATTGGGATTGGCATCAGTTTAAAGATGAATGGTCTCAAATTGGTTGTTGCTGGAGTCATCGGTGGAATCGCGACATCGTTTACACTCTTGTTAGATGGAACGATTGTCACTACAGCGATCGCAAATGAACCAGTAAAGACATATTTGGTAACCATCTTCGGTATCATTTTACTTGAAAAAATCTTGGTCAAGCGTACTCCGTTTGATATCTTACTTGTGCCATTAACAGGGATTGCTCTAGCGGTAATCCTCACCCTCATCATCGGCGGACCTATCCGTTTCGTGATTGATAATATCCAAGCGTTCATTGAATGGACCTTTGTGTTTGCACCGATTCCTATGTCCATCGTCGTAGCAGTAGTGATGGGCATCTTACTTACCTCACCCCTCTCCTCTGCAGCGATTGCCATTTCGATTAATCTCTCAGGGATTGCTGGAGGTGCTGCAGTTATCGGATGTACCGCTCAAATGATTGGATTTGCAGTGCAATCAAGAAAAGATAATTCCATCGGTATGGTCTTATCCATCGCGTTTGGAACATCCATGCTACAGTTTAAAAATATCCTAAAAAAACCTGTGATCTGGTTACCTACCATTATTGCATCTGCCATCTTAGGACCCCTTTTCTATATCTTCTTAAAAGTCGAAACTCCTAAAGAAGGTGCAGGAATGGGAAGTTCAGGACTCGTCGGTCAACTTTTAACCTTAGAAGCCATGAATTACTCAATGAATGGTTGGTTGGCGGTCATTCTCATGTTATTTGGAGCTGCAGCTCTTGTGTTTGCCATCGATTTAGGTTTTAGAAAGTTCGGTTTATACACCACAGGTGATTTAGCCGTCAACAAAGACATTAATTCGTAATATTTTATTACCCTGTCTTTATTTTTATGATAAAATAAAACTAAACAAAAATTAAACGTAGAAAGTGGTGTGTTTATGAACAAACGTGTGTATAACAAAGCCTTTGGTAAGATTGTTCGAACACTTGGTTTCCTCTTGGTCTTAGTATCATCAGTTTTCCTTGCTGTCCAGCTTATTCTCACCTACAATACATTACCCTTTATTTCCACCATTGAACCCTATGCCATTATGGTTAATGATATTCTCGCCTCTCAAGGTTCAATCGCAACCCTCATTAGTGAATATGCCCTCATCGGAGTCATTGTTGGTCAGGTTATGATCATCTGGGCAATTCGTCGTGGTTTACTTGTTCGTTTACTCTTGACGATAACCTTCGTCTTCTTATTCGTTGAAAACTCGATTGCCGGTGAATCTGTATTAGTTCCTATCGCTGTTCAATCTCCAGCATGGATTGCGGGTGTCCTCGATCTCGTTAGACAACCTTTTGAACAATTGGTCGCTCTTTCTGAGTACATCATTCCAGGTGTAACGGTCGCTGTGCCCTTCTTATTATGGGTTGTGTATGCATATAAGAAGCCTGGTCGCTTATCCGTATTTATGCTTCGCCTAGGTGCGATGACGTTATTCTTAGCTATCCTAGCATTGATTGTGACTGAACTTTTTGTTCCCTCATTAGCAGATATCGAAATCGTAGGAACGATTACCACTGTTTTATACATCTTAACCTATTTGCTTAACGCATTGGGTGGTGTCTTTGGTGTGTTAGGTTTTGCTAGAAAATAATATCTTATTTCTATAGAGTTTTGGTGATAATTTCTCATCAAAACTCTTTTTTTTTACGATAGAAAAAAGAAGAAATAATTAAGAAATACTTGTTTGATATAATAGGTGCAATGAATACTGGGTGGAGGGACCTCAATGTCAAACGGTGTTAAATTAGTTGTTTATTCAAAACAAATGCTCAATCGTCGTTTTCCAGGGAGTCATTTTTTTAAAATTGGTGAAATTGGTGATATGACAAGAAAGAATTACTATTCTCTCGTGAGACCATTAGAAACCGATCAGAAAATCAAAGTTTACCCCATTGATACGCATTT
>CAYLLL010000115.1:0-4262 GCA_964384655.1 uncultured Mariniplasma sp.
TCAGTGAAATTACCAATGACAACCACTGAAGCACGTTCGATGGGTGAATTCTTTTGATTCACTTGATTCTTACGCATCACTAAAAATCCAATGGTCCCCCCGATGATGCCAACAAAGATAAAGATGATCGCGATAATCACAAATTCCATAATGATTCCTTACCCTTCTTTTTGGAATAGGAAGATGATATCTCCCGAAGTATAACGTAACCACTGATAGTTATCCAACACCTCATAGGTATCAGTTTGACTACCAAATGTTAAATACAAAATGTTTTCTCCTGCGTTTTGACCAGGAGCAATCGTCCATGTACCATCAATAACATTGGTGTATATGGGGTTATTGATCGTATAGCTTTCCGTAAACGTTCCATCTTCACGGATTAAAATGTAGTGATTTTGCACTAAGGTTTGTCCATCACTTCTGCTATAGAAGTTATAACGACCTACAATAGTGGCTGCACACTCATTGGTCACTCCCGCAGTGTAGTTAATCGTGATTCTCATGAAATCCGCGTAATAAAGATCCCCATCGACTACAATCTCTGCAAGGACACCTATTTCATTGACCCCATTAATTAGTTCAACTTCATAATAGATATATCCATCCGCTTCTGCATAGTACGGGCCTTCGATGTATTGATCGCCTTGATATAGTGTATAGACTGCATCGATATGACTTGCGGTGACTGCGATGACAATCTTATTTTGAAGATAACATGCCATAACACCATTATGCGTCGTGCCTAATGTCACTTCATCATCCACGATATCTGTCCATTCTTGATCATCCAAATTTTGACTATACTCTGATAGATAAACGGCTTCTAAGGTTGGGAAGTACTCATCGCCAATGGTACCATCTAAGACTTTGTTGTATTCTTGTTCAATGGTTTCATAATCGATCAGTGCTGATTCCCCAATATAGAAGATATCATCATAAAGAAGTGCTCCATCATCTAAGATCGCTTGAGCATTCGCTCCTGACGAATAGGGTTCAAATTGATAGACGCCAGGACTTGTATCAAAATGAACTTTTCTGTTGGTCTGTCCTGGATAATTAGGGTCAGCTACATAGATATCATACCCTTGCATCTTATACGCCATAATGGCATGACCACTGACAATATCTCCAAATTCGTCATGAGAATAAATAGCCATAAGTTGTGGTTTCTGGGTAATGACCATCGCATAACTGAATGCAAAGTAGATGAGTTGCTCATCATCCCCTGCAAAGGATAGATAATCATAGAAATCTTCAGATGCAAAATCGAGTAGGTTTTGAATGACTGATGCGAAACGATACCCAAGTTGATCGTCTTCCATAAAATCTTCGGTAGCTTCATATCCCACATTATCAAACAAATTGAAGAGTGCGGGTTCATCTTTTTCAACTTTCTGCGTATGGTAGTACCATGACATCGTTAAGACTTGTCCTGCACAATGACCGCCTTGAGCTAAGAAAGAGCCATAGTTCGTAAACTGCCAATCATCCACGCCAGGTACAAAACCTGTATCGACAAATTGATCCTTGACATTGGTGAGTTTAAGTAAATCATCGATCGTAATTTTAGAGATGACGATACTTGAAAAGTGATTTGTGAATAACGTAATTTCTGTTGATGTGAGATTTTTAAGTGGAATGCCTTCAAGACTGTTGGTTGTCTCATCATAGTAGAAACCCATCGCGAACTCACCCTCTTCAAGTTCAATGGGAATGGTTAATGTCATGGGTTCATTGGAAAATACATGACCATTATCAATGGTAATGAGTGGGGTGATCGGAGTGAATTCTTCTCCTAGATCATGAGATTCAATCACTTGCGTGCTAATTTCAAAGGGCGTGATTTCATCATAAGCTCCAAATGGAACGACCATTTCAAATCCATAGATCGGTGAGGTTAACTCATCAACAGATAATACAGCACCCGTAAAGGGTACATTCTGTTCAAGTTCGGTCACTGGATCACCAAGATCTAGAATTGGAGGTTCTACGGATGGACCTCTCAGTAGTCCTAGGATAACAAAGATAAGAATTAGCCCTGCAAGAGCGCCTGCAGTGATGTAGACATTTCTTCTAACAGAAAAGAATTTCTTAATGTGTGGCCATGCTTTTTTGGCATAAAAAATCGCTCGATCGAGAAGATACAAAAAAACCTTCTTGATCCATCGAGCTATCGTCTTTATGGCATGCCACGTTTTTTCACGATACAAAACCACTTTACTTCCTGTCTCTTTTCCACATTTAGGACATGTTTTCTTCCATGCTGAAACTTCCTCTCGACAATGCTGACACTTCATAATGTTCCCTCCTCGTGTTTAATAACAAAAAAACCATGTGTCTCTTCTCATGGTTCAATGCTCATCTAAGGTGTCGTCTTTATCTCTATTTTATGACATCTTTATGACATTTACAATGATAAATTAACATTGCATCTCTTTTGACATCGTGTTATCCTAAAAATATAATGACATCCACGAGATTACATCTAAAATCAACTTAAGGAGAAAACGATGAAGAAAATTGTTGTAAGTTTTATCTTTTTACTCGCACTAAGTCTCTTCTTAGTCGCGTGCGGTGGAGGCGGTTCACAAACGACAAGTGACGTTATCGACACATTAGAAGCTGATGGTTATGTCTTTGAACAACGTGATGAAGACTCCAGAGAATATTATCAAGCCAACATGGTCAATGATAAATACGATCTTAATGTCGATGTGGTTGATCTATATGTCGGTTATGTGAATTCCAATGAACGTTGGGTTGAAATCGTTGTCTTAAAAGATTATGGTCAAGCTACGGATTTCTATGATGAACTCATGATTGAAGCAACCGAAGGTCGCTATGTTATCATTCAAGATAACGTGGTCATTCTTACCTTCTCATCTGAAACCGCAGGATTATTCAATACCAAGGGTTAATCTAAAAACGCATTTAAAAATAGGGACTCAGACCGGTGTCTGAATCCCTATTTTTTATTTTCCAATCGTTTCTTTTAACATCGTTAAACCGACTTTGCCTTTGACTAAATCAATGTTGAGAACATAGACTTTAACAATATCGCCGACATTTAAAACATCTTTGGGATGTTTAATGTAGGATTTACTAATCTTTGAAATGTGAAGAAGACCATCTTCTTTAAGTCCGATATCAATGAATGCACCAAAGTCTACGACATTTCTTACGGTGCCTTCAAGTTCCATCCCAATCGATAAATCATCGATCTTTAAGATGTCACTTCTTAATATGGGTTGAGAGTACTGATCACGTGGGTCTCTTAACGGAGCGATAAATGCATCTAAAATATCATCCAAGGTATATTTATCGACATGAAGTTCCTCTTGAATCTTCTTTCGGTCTAAGGAAGACACCGCATCTTTAACGATATCCTTGCCAAACATTTCACCCGTGATGTTATATCTGCGCATGATTTCCTTAGCAATCCCATAAGACTCGGGGTGAACAGATGTCATGTCAAGCGCTTCATCTCCATCTTGAATACGAAGGAACCCTGCAGCTTGTTCAAAGGATTTACCACCCATCTTGGGTACGTTAAGAATATCTTCGCGACGTCTAAATCGGCCCATTTGGTCACGATATTTGACGATGTTTTCAGCAGCAGACTTGTTCAATCCGGAGACATACATAAGCAATGCTTTCGATGCTGTATTGACATTTACACCGACTTGGTTCACAGCTTGTGTCACCACAAAGTTTAATTGTTCGTTCAGTTTTTTGGGTGTCACATCATGTTGATATTGACCCACACCAATCGATTTAGGATCAATTTTCACAAGTTCTGAAAGCGGATCTTGAAGACGTCTTGCAATGGAAGCGGCTGAGCGTTCTTCCACTGAGAAATCAGGAAACTCTTCTCTTGCAAGTTCAGAGGCTGAGTATACGGAAGCTCCTGCTTCATTCACAATCACGTATTGCGCTTTCATGCCTGTAGATTTAATCAGATCAGCGACAAAACTCTCGGTTTCACGTGAAGCAGTCCCATTACCAATTGCGATAATATCCACCTTATATTTCTTGATAAGAAGGAGTAGCTTTCTTTGTGACTCCATGATTTGTTCATCAGTAATTCTTCCACCAAGTGTCTTTTCATGGGGATAGATGACACCTTTTTCTAAAACGGTTCCTTGAGCATTGACGACAGAGAGTTTGCAACCCGTTCTAAATGCAGGGTCGATACCCAAGACAATCTTATCTTTCATGGGTGGCTGCAACAATAACTTTTGCAGATTCACACTAAAGAT
>CAYLLL010000116.1:0-4259 GCA_964384655.1 uncultured Mariniplasma sp.
CGGTCTTCCATTAACATCTTGTTGCCAGAAGGGATTACCCGCCACTAACCATGCATAGAATGTATCATATTGTGCTTGCGAAGGTGGTGTGGATGCACTGACTAATGTACTCATTTGACCTGTTTGTGTGGTGGCGGTATACGTGATTCCACCGCCTGTCGCGCGATATGCAACATAGGCATGGTATGTATCTGTCAATGAAGCTTGGGTTGCATCACGACCCGAAACTGTTCCAACATCATTTCTTGTGGTATCGATCCGGGTATATAAACTGCCCGTAAAGTAAAAAGTATTTAAAGTGACGTTTGCAGTGACCGCTGCGTTATATCCGATAATCCCACCTAAGTATCTATTTGAGTAAACTAAATAGTTCGATGCGGTGACTAAAGTGTTTTGGAATGTGGCTTCAACCACGGCTCTTTCCAAGGAAAAGAATGCGCCAGATCGAACAAAACCAATCAATCCACCCGCATAGGATGCCCCAGTGCTGGTCACTATATTGGCGTAGACATCACCTTCAAAATCAATATCTGTCATATTGACTCGTCCACCTGAGGTAGCGATACGTCCAACCAGACCACCCACATAACTCGTATCATTAAAAACTCTTAGATTGGTTGCTTTGATCTGTGTTAAGTTCAGGATGGTTGTACTATTTTGAACATTGCCCACAAGTCCACCTACACCATTCGTGCTGTTTCCTTGAGAGCCTGAATCAATGATTTTGACATTGGTGATGTTATTGGTTCCACCCCATACATTGCCAAAAAGCAATCCTGAACGTTGAGATGTCCCGGATAGATTGGTGACCGTATGGACGTTTTCCAGGGTTAAATCATAGACATTCGCTCCGTTACCACGTGGAAATATGCCATTATATAAGTAACTTGTACTATTGTTTGTTATGGTTAAATTCGATAATTTCTTGTTGTTTCCGTTGAGTGTTCCTCGAAAAGTCACGTTATTATTGGATGCATTATACGTCCATGTAAATCCCGTAAAATCAATATCGTTATGAAGATAATATAGATCAGTGGCTACACTATCTGTTTTTGTAGCAAAATCATAAAACTCTTGCGCAGTATATATAGGAATTCCCCAAAAGCCAATATCGACAAGACCATTTCCTTGATTTTGATTCCCAAAAACAGAGGATGCCCAATACGCAAACGTCATCCCTGCTGAGAAGATTAGGTTAAGGGTGATTAACATGATTATGATTTTGATTTTTCTTTTTTTCATCATGAACCTCGGCATTATTTTCATCTCTTCTTGTTGGGATTATAGCACGAAAACAAAATTTCTTATCCCCACTTTGATTGATAAGACGATAAAAAAAGACGATGACTCGTCTTTTTACACTTCTTTGACGTGATGTGCATCAATTTCTGTCGGTGTTGCACGACCGAAGAGATCCAAATCTACGGTGAGTTTTTCTTGATCATTATCCACGTGTGTGACTTCACCCTTCATGCCAAGCCATGTCCCATCAGTAACTTCGACAAGCTTACCAAGAAGATGATTCCATGTGGGTTTGCTGATGATTCCAACCTTGAGTAAAATCTGATTGATTTCATCTGGAGCAAGTGGGACAGGTTTGGTTCCGCCCCCCGATGATCCTAAGAACCCGGTGACGCGAGGTGTGTTTCTCACGACAAACCATGACTCATCCGTGACGATCATTTCAACAAAGACATACCCTGGGAAAAGTTGTCTTACTTTTTCTTTTTCCTTACCGTCAGCTTTCTTTTCTATGACTGTTTCTTCTGGGACGATGACACGAAAGATATAATCGGACATGCCCATACTTTCAACACGACGCATTAAGTCAGACTTGACGGCATTTTCATATCCAGAATAGGTCTGGATAATATACCATCTGACTTTTGGGGTCATAGGTTAGCTCCTGTGATAATGAGGGTAATCAGGTAATTGAAGAGTAAGATGATTCCTGTGAGTAAGAATAAGAAAATGAGGGTACGAACCGCGTGATCTAAAAACTTAGGAAATGAGGGCCAAGAGATCTTTTTGAGTTCGGGAATGGCTGGTAAGAAGAAAGGGTAGATGACGAGCACAAGTCCGAAAATGGAGATGGCAAAGAGCACCCAAGCGAAGATGATCCCATTATTTCCTTGACCTAAAACTGGGAAGTTTGAATTAATTTGAAGGAGTGAATTTCCGCTAATGATCATGAGTGCAAGTGCACCAGAGAGTGTCGCTAAGATCCCTAAGAGTAAATTTTCCCATTTATACTCTGTGGTAATCACTTCCATCAATTTACTTTTTTGTTCTGTTTGCTTCTGTTTGATTGCCATGTGTTGTGCCTCCTATTTGCTTTCCTTATGTACGGTATGCTTGTTGCATTTTGGACAATATTTTGTCACTTCAATCCGTTCTTTTTGTGTTGTTTTGTTTTTCGTTGTTGTGTAGTTACGGCTTAAACATTCCGTACAAACTAAAATTATTTTCTCGCGCATTAAAAAACCACCTCTTGTGGTCATCGCAAATGTATTTTAACACTTACGATTGACTTAGTCAACTATCTCTCACATTATACCATATTTTTGTATTTGTCCTTGATACGGTAAATGGCATTATATATTTGTTTGGCTGAATAAATAGATTCTTGTTGAATCCTTGTGACTGACTGCTTAAAGACGAAATATTTCTCATACACCATACGCTCTAAAGGTGAGCGAAGATCAATCTCATCATAGGATTCTTCGATATACACCACATCTTTGACAAAATCCGTATGATCAAACAGATAGTATTTGGGTAAAGCTTGTTTTAGTTTGTAAAAATGACGTCTCGCAATCAGTTCAAAATAACGTGTAAAACTTTTGTTAAAACGTTCATCGAATGATTTAATCGCTTTATGTAACATCAAGATACCTTCTTGATAAAAGTCTTCATGTTCTCTTTTCTCAAGATTGAGTGAATGAATCAGTTTCCAGATGAAACGATGATATTTTTGATACATGAAATTCAGTGCGTGGTCATCGAGATTAGACTGAATTAAATAGATCAATTCATAATCGTTCATCACATAGATCATGATCTACTCCAACATTTTGTACATCATCAATGCAGCTGCAACGCTGACATTAAGTGAATTAATCTTTCCATACATCGGGATTTTAACGAGCATGTCACAGTTTTGTTTGACTAGAGGTCGAATCCCTTCGCCTTCGTTGCCCATCACCACGGCAAGAGATACGTTTTTAGGTAAGTCATCATACGTTTGATCGGTCTGACCATCTGTACCTACCACCCAGACCGAAGCGTCTTTCAACTCACGTATTGCTTGATTGATATTCGTGACCATGATGACCTTGACGTGTTCAATCGCTCCTGATGAGACTTTAGCCACGGTCGCATTAAGCGGCACCGCATTCTTTTTGCTGATGATAATGCCGTCGAGCTTGACCGCTTCTGCTGTCCGCATGATCGCACCTAAATTATGAGGGTCTTCAATGCCATCTAAAATAATAAATCGTTGGATTCCCTCTCTATTTAAGACTTCTTTAAGATCATAGTATGCATAAGGTTCAACATCTGCTACAATCCCTTGATGAAGGTTCTGTTCGGACAGTCTGTTGAGTTCTCCTTTGTTTTTGCTGATATAGGACATATTTTTATCCTTTAAAAACGTCAAAAAGTGATGATCACTAAAGCGTTCATCAAGATAAAGTTGATGGATTTTTCGCTTTGCAAAAATGGCTTCCTTGACGACATTTTTACCATAAATAATCACATGGATCACATCCTTAACCTAAAGATATCATGATAGCCAATCGAAAATGAAGTCTATGGCTATAGAAAAATCGAATGAAAAGGCGCATTTAGCGCCTCATTTTTTATTGAATATCGGCAATTTTGTTAATAACCGTCTTGATGAATAACTTGATCCAGCCATAGAGGTTAGATAAGACATGCATCATGGGATAGGTTGCTTGAGCTAAAACAAGAAGTAATAAAATGCTCGGTGCATCCAAAATAGTCGTTGAATCATAGAACCTACTTGGAATAATTGGAACAAACTGGAAGAAGTTTGGCATGAAGAATATGCCGAACAAGAATAAGATCACCATGGAAGTGAAGATAATGCGACGAAGTTTATTAAATGGTGTCGAAACTCTAAATAAGACCGTGAGTGAAACAACCGTTGCTGAAATCACGATTAATGTTTCTGTGACCTTTGCCGTCATTCCAAGTGGACCTTCAAATGCGAAGATGATCAAACTGTTGATCATGAC
>CAYLLL010000117.1:0-4249 GCA_964384655.1 uncultured Mariniplasma sp.
CTTTATCCTCTAGTTCTTTTGTGTTTTCACTGATATTGGAGTGTTTGTTTAATAAATATCGATTCACATTGAGATAGCGCATTTGATTCTTAGGTTTAGACATAAATAAAATCACCTCTTGTTTTCATCATAACACACCCAAACCCAATTATTCATCGATTTTGTATAATCAATTTAAGCAAAAAAAAGTGGACAAGCCACTTTAGTCAATGCGTATTTCAAATTTAAATTCTTGAAAATATTTTTTTAGAAGTGTGAAGAAGGATTTGGTATCCTGATCCACAGGACCAAAGAAAATAAAGATAAGGATGGATTCAGTGAGTCCTATCATGAATAAGATTAAGATTGCTGACAAGATGTAGGTCGTTGGCATCAAAAATGATAAGATGACCAGAGAAAATACGAAGACAGCATTTAATCTAAGTAACGAAGTATGAAGCATAATGGGACGTTTCGCAATGATCGTAGACACGATAAATGACCCAAAATAGAACACGAAGAAGATAATGAATAATGGCATGTTGGGCACTAAATACTGTGGGAAAAACTCATAGAAGAAATAAGCCGTTGAAAAGTAGAACAATATATCTGCAACCGTATCTAAAAATTTACCCAACTTGGAGACCATATTGAACTTTCTTGCTACAAGTCCATCGAAAAAATCAGTAGAGCCCACTAAAATAAACGTGATGAGAAACGCTCCACGCATATCATGATAGACAAAGTAGTATAACAACGGGAGAAAGATGACTCTCGTCAATGTGATTAAATTGGCAGTATGTTTTTTGAAAAATGGCATGTGTTTTCTTAACCTCATTAATTTTTACCATGATACCATAGGTTGATTGATTTGACAATCACTTCAATCATTGACCCTTATGATAAAGTCTCAACATAAGACTTGAATTGATCAAGAATGGATTGCCAACCCATGCGTTGAAGTTCGATTGGATTCATATCTTCACTATCAAATGTGACTTCAACGTGTGTCTCATTGTTATCCTTCTGGAATAATACGACGACCTTTCGGTCATCTTCCAAATGGTATACCATTGTCTTATGCTCAATGATTTCATCATAAATACCGATGAAGTCAAACCCAAAGGAACCATCTTTGGCTTCCATCCGATAATTAAACTTTCCTCCAACAACAAACTCATTAGAGGCCTTGGGGCAATGCCAGGTATCTGATGCAAAATTCCAATGAATGACATGTTGGGGTTGGTAGTATGCATTCCATACTTTGTCAATGGATTGTTTTATTGTAGATCTTACAGTGATTTTTTCCATAATGAGAGATTCCTTTCAAGTGATACATAAATTATAACACTTCGAAAAGTAAACCACTCACGAGATGCAATCCATTATTTATGAGTAATTTTAATGGTATAAAAAAGTGCGGTTTCAATGATGATTCCATAGACCACCCCTGCAAGAAACCCCGTGAGATCTTTGAACTCTGTCGCACTATAAAATGCAAATGAGACTAATGCTCCAAGGAAAATCCCACGTAGAATCGCGATTGAAATGGTTTTAGGCTTACTAAATAATCCGATGACTAATCCCATGAGTAACCGATTAAACCAAAATGAAAAGAGATACACTCCACTGAGTTCTCCAGGCATCCGCAAGGATGCGCCTAAGATACATACAATGCCTAACAGAGCTCCAAGTCCAAGACCTAAAACAAGACGTTGATTCATGCTTTTTTCTCCTTTATTTTACGAATGGTGAAAAGATAAATACCGATGATCAATAACAAAAATGATAAGGTGAGTGTTATCCACTTAAGTGATGTCATATAGCCTGCAAGATCACCTAAAAGGATGGTTTCCTCTGGATATCGGTGCATCACTGTGGCTGTCATCATATTTTCAAGATAGTCAATAAAGACCGCGATAATGGGTAATAAGTAACTCCTTCTAACCCAGGTAGAGTTCGATTTCTTAGTGACATATGCTAAACCAGCTGCAAGAAAAAGTCCATAGGCAATCGGCCATACGAAATCAAACGTAAAACGCTGATGGATATAGAAAGTTCTTCCTTCTTCTCCATAACTCTCTGCGATGGAATAAAGTTCTTCCTTCGTGTAGAAAAATGAAGTATCTGGGCTTTGTTCTAAGCCTAAATCTTCACTCTTCTTAGCTTCACCTGGTAAGACAAAAATCATAAAAACTAAGAAGATTACGCCTGTGATTAACACATGAATCAAAGTGACCCTTTTCATCTCATCACCCATCTCATAAAGTTTACCTTCATCTTACCATATCTTTTGATCTTTGCTAAAAATTGGCACACAACGAACAACCATGCGTATGCATTGAATCTTCATCTTTATGGCACTATAATAGACTTAATAAGAACAGTGAATATAGACTGTGAAAAAGGAGGATTTATCATGAAAAAAATTGCATTACTCATTGAAGATTTATATGATGATAAAGAGCTCATCTATCCCTATTATCGTATGCAAGAAGCAGGTTATCAGGTGGATCTCATCGGTACAGAAAAAGGCGTGTCTTATAAAAGCAAATTTGGTCTTCCAATGAAAAGTGATGAAGCCAGTAAAGATGTCATTGCAGGGGATTACGAAGCCATCATCATCCCAGGAGGATTCTCTCCCGATTACATGCGTCGCTGTCCTGCAACCATTGAACTTGTTCGATCATTTGATCAACAAAAAAAGCCCATTGTCTCGATTTGTCATGGTCCTTGGATGATGATTTCAGCATGCGATTTAAAGGGTAGACATATCACAGGATTCCACTCCATACGTGTTGATTTAGAAAATGCAGGAGCGATATACCTCGATCAAGAAGTTGTGATAGATGGACATCTTATCACCTCCCGTACCCCAAAAGATTTACCCGCGTTAACTAAAACCCTTATCCATGTTTTATCATAAAAAAAGCGTCGAATCCACACGTTATGATGGGGATTCGACGCTTATTTATTTTCATGCGTAATCAAGGGATGATCTAATACTGCTTTCGATGGCGTAAAACGATGATCAATGGAACAGATATCAGCATAATGATTAATAATACGATGCCAAGGATAGTCAATAGAAATATCTCCCCGATTGTTAACTCTCTTTGAGTAGCTAGTCGTGCGGTATTCTGCTCTACATCATACACGATCGATGTATAGTAGCGGAAATTATCTTGATAGCCTAAGTCATCCATATGAAACGTCTCTTGATACAACACATCTCCCTCATCTGTAAATATGACAAAGTAGATATCTGCATCATCTTCAATCAGCGTTTCAAGGTGAAAGGTACATGGTTTCGGTGAGTAATCATAGAGTGGGTTAATATATGCTGAATAACTGATATATTCCCCTTGAACAAGGAAATCAAATGTCTGATAATCGGGAAATTCCACTTGAAATTCATGACGCACTTGATCAACATCAAAATCAAAACCTTCCATATAATCTTCTGGATTGACCAACACATCAAAATGAATAGACTCGCTTGTTTCGCATGACTCAATGATCACGTCAAATGTTCCAGGCATCATGGGTTCGGTCGCTTGAACCGTGAATGTTGGAATTACACACAAGATGAATATGAATATCCATACCTTTTTCATCATCTATACCCCCTCTTCACCTCTATAGTAATCCCTTAATGTGACAAAATGATGTCAATTCGAAAAAAACTCTCCAAATTTTGGAGAGTTTTGAATATCGTTCAACGATTTACCACCGTGTATGCACTTGATCTTTGATGTAGGTATCATAAATGGATTTGACCTGATCCATTTCTTTCTTTGTCAAAGGGGGAAGATCGATCGCCTTCGCATTATTGATGATATGTTCTGGTCTGCTAGCTCCAGGAATAATGGTACTCACGGCATCAAACATTAATATCCATCGAAGGGCTACCATGGGTAACGATTGATCAGGGAAAACTTTCTTTAATTCTTCGACTGCTTTTAATCCCATATCATAATCAACTCCACTGAAGGTTTCTCCGCGATCGAACATTTCACCTTGACGATTCGACATACGATGATCATCTTTGGTGAATGTCGTTTCTTGAGTGAATTTACCCGTAAGTAATCCACTTGCTAGAGGGACTCTGACGATAACCCCGACATTCTTTTTCTTAGCTTCTTCAAAGAAGATTTCTGCAGGTCTCAAACGAAACATATTAAAAATAATTTCGATGGCTTCCACACCAGGATACTCAAGAGCGATGAGTGCTTCTTCCACTTTCTGAACACTCACTCCGTAGTGTTTA
>CAYLLL010000118.1:0-4237 GCA_964384655.1 uncultured Mariniplasma sp.
CTGGTATTCTTTGATCGGTAGCTAGACCCTGTTTGACAGTCCCTTTATTCAAGTCGAGTCCAGTGGTTTGAATAAAATAGGCATAAGTAAACTGTTTAGAAAGAGGGTCAATCGCATCAACAGCTTTCTTATAGTACGGCATCGCATCTCTTAAATGATCTTCAATCCCATGAAGAATAAAGCCATAGAGCTTAATCTTAAACTCTAAAATCATCTCATTAGAAAAACGTAACATGAGCTGATGTTTCGCACTTTCTTGAGTATAGGATTTGTATTCTGGGGTGACATCTTCACCGATCGTAAGTTCACTACCATCATCAAGCATAAAGCGAAGGTAATGTGATGACGCACGGACATCAACGATGGTCTTTCCTAGAAGATGGTCTTCCATCACTTTAGGTTCAAGATTCATCCAACAAAAGGAATGAGGAGATTTCAATGCTTTCACATCGGTAATCATCAGATGCTTAAAAAGTTTGGCTCCTTCTTTCGCTAAGACTTTACTTTCAGGTAGTTCTATCATCATCTCATCTCCCTTTCACACTTATTAGTATACACCAAAGAAGACATAATAAGGCTATTTCCATGTGAATCCATCACGAGAAAAAGAAAAATGAAGCATCAGCTCCATTTTCATTCATCATCATTAACGATGTTGGTTCTTCCGTTCAAAATAATTGAACTGATGGGTTTTATTTTCCCCAATTTTTAGAAAGCCAAACTTCTCAAAAAGTTTAATACTGATCTTATTTTCTTGATCAATCCCTGCATAAAATGCGTCGATCTTTAAGCCGATAATCGATTCAGCATGGATCAAAAAGTCATGCAAAATCATCGTTCCATAGCCTTGATGACTTTGTTTCGGGTCGACAATAAAGGGGTTGATTCCACAAAGAAAACGACCTTCCTTATCTTTGAAATAATCTAAAACCATGATTGCAGTGGTCCGTGAACCGACACAGGCAACCACAGCAAAATTTCCCACAAGAGAAACTTCATCGGGGTGTCTTTGGTACCAATCGGATTGGAACTGCATGTGTTCATTGTGTCGCTTAATGCGATTCATGTAGGAGGCATGTTGACTGTATGTGGGATCTCCCCATGAATCAATCTCTGTGTCGATACGTGAATCGTATTTACGCCATTTCATGATTTCACCTCTTTTTATCATTATATCATTCATTAAAAAGAACATGCAATAGATTTTTTAATGGGTGTGTGGTGTTTCACCACAGTGATGACAATATCCTAAAAAATAGGTGGTGGGTTTCCCGCAATTCGGACAGGTATATGTTTCTTCGGATTCTTTTAACCAAGCATCAACTTCACCCTGTTGAATGGTTCTCATGTTTTGGTCGAGATCCACATTGACGTTTGAATAAAGGGTTTGGAGTGAAGCTCGTTTATCACAGGTGTGATGGATGAAATTCTCACATTCATAGCAATATTGGTATCCTTTTTGATCGAGACAAGCGACAATTTTACAATGATTCCCCCAACAGGATTCAGTGAGTCCACTGCATCCTTGACATGTGACTTTTTCTTTCTCACAATGGGCATGCTCACAAAACATATCTAAAAGTTTGCCTTGATCGTGTTCACTTCGATACACGATGCATGCACCACAATAAATCCCACAACGACCGATGAGGTCATGTTCACGCATCATATTCACTTCCTTTTTAAGACTTTACTTCAAAAATGGAGCCTATCTTTTCATAGCCTTGTTTTTGATAGTATGGATCGACATCAGACATCACATAAACCGTGAGATGTGGAAACTCTGATCGCACATGATCCATCAACATTTTTCCATACTGATGACCCCGTTTATCGTGTCGTACCAATAAATCACAAATATAGATACAATAACTGTAATCTTCAAGTGCACGAACATATCCGATGACCTCGTCATCTTCATACAAAAGATAGGTGAGTGATTTTTCACAATTTAGAAAATAAAGATCACGCTTATCAGGAGCTGAATATTCAGCCCATTCTTCGCCTTCAGATAACAATAATTCAAGGAGTTTGACGTCTTGTCGCTTTCGATAAGGTCTAATTTTGATCATGGGTTCCCTCATTTATTTTCTTCTTCCCTCTTCGTCAAAGGTCATCTTAAGCTTCTTTTCTGTGATAAAGATGGGGATGATCATCCATACGAGCAAAATGGTCGTGAGAATGAGTGAATGCATGGCCATCTGATCTTCACTTTCATTCATAATAACGATCATAAAGACCATGGTCAATATATACCCTAAAACACTATAACGGATCCAGTATTGACCCATCGTTTGATTACCGAATAGCCATGTGTCCATATTTTTCATGGAACGACGTGTACGATAGCCATAGAAACTGTTAATCTTTTTGGGTGGACGTTTGGATAAAATGAGACCAAAAATGAGCATCATTACCGGTAACAACAAATTTGTTCCTAAAAGAATAAGCCATAAACTACTCATAGGACACCTACCTTTCGTTATTTAAAGACCACTTTATATGGAAAATACGTGACAGTCATTTGTTCATGTATCACTGCTGGATCACTTTCTGCGTAACGCTTCGCTTCTTCATCATTTTCAGCATGATAAACCACGAAGCCAAAGCCATCCCATCTTGGATCTTCTGTTCGACCGACGTGGAGGACTATCCCTTTTTCATAATCCGTTTTTAAGCGAATAAAATGGTCACTTACAGCCTCATTATCTTCTTTTGTCCAGGCGGATTCATCGTATAATCTTTGATTAAGTTTTAAAACATAGGCATAAGTTTTCATACTTTTTTGAGTGTGAGTAAAGAAACACTTTCCACAAGCGATGTAAATGGAAACATGTCTAATGGCACGGTCTCTACTAAATCATAATCTTTGGATAATTGATGAATGTCTTTAGCCAATGTCGATGGATTACATGACCCATAGATTAAGCGTTTAGGTTTTGCTTGAAGGATAAGTTCAATCGTTTCTTCACCTAAACCTACTCTTGGAGGATCAAAAAACATGACATCAATTTTCTTTTCTTTTAACCCAGATAACGCACGTTTGAAATCACTCTCCAAGACAGTGACATTGGTGATACCATTCTTCTCTAAACTCAATCGTGCACTTTCACAGGATGACTTATCGATTTCTATTGCATAGACTTGACGACAATCCTGATAGATGTAATGTGACACTGGAGCGATGCCTGCATAGGCGTCAATCGCTGTCTCATGAGGTTTAAGTCCTGAGAGTCTCTTCATTTCCTGATAGAATTTATGTGCTTGAGGCGTATTAAGCTGAAAGAATGCTTCAGGTTTTAACTGATAGCGATGTCCGTTTAATTCTTCTTCGATGGTATCTTTACCATATATGAGTTCAATATTATCTCCAAAGAACCCCATTTTTTTCATATCGGGATGGAGCGTTTGATGAACTGACTTAATCATCGGTTCTTTTCCAACGAGATCCTTGACCACAGATTCAATACGGTTGGATTTCTTTAACATGACAAACGTCACTTGGGCTTCCTTCGTTCCTTCAGCAACCCTCACGACAAGTGCACGGACATAACCGTCTTTCTTCTTTGGATCATACGCATCCATTTGATGCTTCGCCATCAAAAGCATGATCGTATTTAGAATACGATTGATATCTTCATGCTGAACTGGACATCCATCAATCGCAATGAACCGATTAGAGTTTTTTTGATACATTCCAAAACGGTTCTTATTCTTGATTCTTTGAACAGGCAAGGATGCTTTATTGCGATAATGGGTCGGATGATCCGCTCCAATCGTTTTCTTGATTTGTTTTTGAGTAAACTTGATCCCAGCATAACGTTCAAAGCTACGGAGGATCAGTTCTCTTTTTTGTTCGAGCATTGCTTCATATTGGATATGCTGTGTTTGACACCCACCGCATTGATGATAGATCGGACAAAAGGGTTCGGTGCGATCTGGACTTGGTTTTCTCACTTCAATGAGATCTGCGATCGCACGATTGTCATAGACCTCTTTAATATTCACCTTAACCTCTTCACCTGGGAGTGCATGATCGATAAAAATGGCGAGTTTTTGGTAATAAGCGATGCCTTCACCATTGATTCCCATACGTTTCACATCGACGTTTAAGTTGTCATTGACTTTAATAAATTCATTCATCCAAGATCACCATCATTTTCTAGTTTTGAAACGTTGTTTTATTTTTAAGCATGGGTTCAATCGTGACACCTTTTTCAAAATTGGCAAATCGTAG
>CAYLLL010000119.1:0-4230 GCA_964384655.1 uncultured Mariniplasma sp.
TCAGTCAATTGATCGCGCATATCGGATCTTATGATGTCATCATCTGCGGTAAACAAACGACCGATGGAGACACTGCTCAAGTGGGTCCTGAAATTGCTGAATTCTTAGGGATTCCCCATACCCCCTATGTCAAAGAAATTATTGAGATCAAAGAAGATTCACTCGTCGTTCGATCTGTCTTTGATGACTATGAAGAAATCATTGAGATTGATATGCCGTGTTTGTTAACGATTGATAAAGGGATGAATACCCCAAGACTCCCATCGTTCAAGAGAAAACGCATGATGAAGGATACCTTGGTAAAGATGGTTTCTCTCAAGGATCTTGATGATCAAAACCCTGAACATTATGGCCTTTCGGGATCACCGACACAAGTCGATGAAATTTTCCCTCCCAAAAAGCGTACGGAAACGACCTTGATTCATGGGACGAAGCGCGAATTAGCTGAAGCGTTTTTTGCTGTTTTAAAAGACAATCGATATCTATAGGTGATGATGTATGGCATATATTAAAGTCAACAATAACAAAGTAACTCCAGAGGTTGCTAAAAAATTAATCGATCTCTGCCCATTCAACGCATTCGACTATCAAGATGCATACCTTTCCATCAATGCGTCATGTAAAATATGTAAGGTCTGTGTGAAAAAAGGACCTGAAGGTGTGTGTGAACTCGTTGAAACGGTGAAACCATCGGTAGATAAAAGCGCCTACAAAGGCATCACTGTCTACATTGAACATCATCAACACGTCGTCCATCAAGTCTCTTATGAACTCATTGGGAAAGCAAAAGAACTCGCTTTAAAAACACATGAACCCGTGTATGCACTCCTCATCGGTTATCACGTCGATCAGATGGCTCAAGAAGTTTTAAACTATGGTGCGGATCAAGTGTTTGTCTACGATGATGAAGCTTTAGAGACGTTCAATGTCGAACGCTATGCTCGTGTCGCTGAAGCTTATTTTAAAAAGCACCAAAACAATGTAATCCTTTTAGGTTCAACGCCTTTCGGACGTTCGTTTGCACCAAGAATTGCAGCAAGACTCAAAACGGGATTAACTGCTGACTGCACCATGCTCGATATTAAAGAAGATGGCGATCTCCTTCAAATTCGACCCGCGTTTGGTGGAAATATTATGGCAAAAATCAATACTCCCAACCATCGCCCTCAACTCGCGACGATTCGTTATAAGATGTTTAAACTTCCCGAAAAAGAAGTTCCTCATGGAACGATTTCTAAAGAATCGATTGAAGGGATTGATCTTCCTGATCGCATTCACTTAATCAGTCGTTTAAATAAGCCTCAAGTGAAAGATATCTCAGAAGCAGAGGTCATCATCGCTGTGGGAAGAGCATTTAAAAAAGAAAAAGATTTAGCACTCATCGAACCACTCATTAAAAAACTCGATGCACAAGTCGCTTGCACACGTCCTCTCATTGAAAATGGATGGTTTGATGCAAAACATCAAATCGGACTTTCAGGACGAACAGTGAAACCTAAATTAATTATCAATTTGGGAATTAGTGGAGCCGTTCAATACATTGAAGGGATGAAGGAAGCCGATTTAATCATCTCGGTGAACCAAGATGAACATAATAAACTCTTTGATATCAGTCACTACAGTCTTGTTGGAGACCTCTATGAAGTCTTACCTGAATTAAATAAATTGATTGATAAAATATGGCAGGTGAAAGCATGAACTACCATAAAATTGAACCCAAAGACATTGAAGCATTAAAGAGCATTGTAGGACAAGAATCGCTTTTTACAGGGGATACCATTGAGCATGATTATGCGCATGATGAACTCCAAACGGTTCAGCATATGCCTGAAGTCCATGTAAAGGTTAAGAATAAGTTTGAAGTATCACAGGTCATGACCTATGCGTATGAACACAACATTCCTGTCACCGTTCGTGGCAGTGGAACGGGGTTAGTTGGAGCATGCGTACCTATTTATGGGGGAATCCTCATGGATGTATCCCCGATGAATCAGATCATTGAACTCGATAAAACCAATCTTACGCTCCGCGTTGAACCGGGTGTCTTACTCATGGATATTTATGAGTATGTTGAGAAAGAAAACTTGTTTTACGCACCAGACCCAGGTGAAAAATCAGCAACCATTGGGGGAAACATCTCCACAAATGCTGGTGGCATGCGTGCCATTAAATATGGTGTAACCCGTGACTGGGTGCGTGGATTAGACGTGGTTTTACCTACAGGTGAATTGGTTAAACTAGGTGGTAAAGTCGTTAAAAACTCCACAGGTTACGGACTAAAAGATTTAATCATCGGCAGTGAAGGGACACTAGGAATCATTGTAGAAGCAACATTAAAACTGATTCCTAAACCCAAGAAAACGGTAAGTTTACTCGTTCCTTTCGCTTCAAGAGAAGATGCGATTGCAGCGGCACCTCAACTCATTATGGACCATGTTCTTCCGACTGCACTTGAGTTTTTGGAAAAACAATCCCTACAATATTCCGAAGAGTTTCTTGGTAAGAAAATCCCCCATAATAACTATGAAGCCTATTTACTCATCAGTTATGATGGAAATAATGAAAAAGCAATTGATGAAGATATCGATATTGCCAGTGCACTATGCATGGATAAATATCATGCTCTTGATGTCTTTTTAGTCGATACAGAAGAACGGCGAAAGAGTGTTTGGACCGTTCGTGGGGGATTCCTTGAAGCGATCAAAGCCTCAACCTCTGAAATTGATGAATGCGATGTGGTTTTACCCAGATCCAATATCGGTCATTTCTTAAACTATGTCAGAGAGGTTGCAAAACAACTTGAGATACGAATTCCTTATTTCGGTCATGTCGGTGATGGCAATCTTCACATCTATTTTTGTAAAGATGGACTCGATGATCAAATATGGCATGAAAAGCTTAAGGTAGGTTTCCACGCTCTGTATGAAAAAGCATTTAGTTATGGTGGACTCGTCTCTGGTGAACACGGCATTGGGTTTGCTAAGAGAGAGTATATGAAAAAGCAATTGGGGGAAACCCAACTGAACATCATGCGTGGAATCAAAGCCTCCTTTGATCCAAAGCATGTGTTAAATCCTGGAAAAGTCATCTAAAGGACATTCATTTTTTCCTTTCTAAATGATGGATAATCCCATCCGAGAGATGGCAGGCCCATGGCTTGCCATCTTTTGTTAAGAGAAGTAAAGCGCATACATTTACTATAGGTAAAAACGAATAAATGATGATATAATAGTCTTGCGAGATTGTGTTGGTGAGGTGATTTCATGAGCGTGATGCTTAATATGCTTAAGTATAAAGAAGAACTCAGCATGGCAGAACGTGTTGTTTTGGACTACCTAATAGAAAATAAAGAAACCATCAAGGATTTTAGTGTTGAAAAAATTGCTGAAGCCGCCTATACATCCCCTGCATCCGTCGTACGGATGTGCAAGAAACTTGGATATAAGGGATTCAAGGATTTTAAAATAGATTTTATTTTAGCGAATGCCAAAGTTGAAATCCCTGAAAATAAAGAATATGTCGATGTCATTTTAGGTCGTGATGAACATTGCGGACGAAGCGCGATTGAAAACAACATTCGTGTTTTAGAAGATACGTTAAAACTCTATGATGAAAGTATCACTAAACAAGCAGCTGAACTGATCATGAGCGCACGGAAAATTCTTATTTTTGGTAAGGGCTCGTCTTATCTCGTCTGTAAAGATTTAGAGATGAAATTAAGACGTATCAATAAGTTTTGTATCGCGCAAGGTGAATCGCACGAACAGCTCGTTGATGCATCATTCATCAATCAGAAAGATGTCATTATCTTTATCTCAAACTCTGGAAAAACGAAGGAAATCGTCAGTGCTGCCCTTCTTGCTAGAGAAAACAAAGCGAAGATTATTTCCATTACAAAATTGGGATCTTCCATCTTGGCGGATCTTTCCGATATCGTTTTATATACATCATCACTCGAAGGTGAATTTAGAAGTGGTGCGATGACATCGCGTATTTCACAGATGTGTGTCGTTGATGCACTCTTTGCCCATTGTGCATATACCGACATCGACCGGTCTGTTCGAACGCTTGAAATGACATATAAGACGTTTAAAAAATTTAAACGATAAGCATAAACGCATGAGGCTCATGCGTTTTTTCATTAAATAGGTGTTTTTTCTCATAATTGAAAAAAACAACCATAACGAAGGGGAAAACTTACAGTAAACCTACGGTTGTTTTATAATAGAA
>CAYLLL010000120.1:0-4225 GCA_964384655.1 uncultured Mariniplasma sp.
TCTATTCCGTTAGACCAACGTGAGTCCTATATAGATTATCTTGAAGCTTTCAAAACTGAGAAGAATTTGAAGCCATTGCAAGAATTTTTCAAAGATTTATTGCTCAAGCGTTATGAAAGCGTTTTGAAAGAGTTGGATTTATGAGTGCTAACGCACTCTTTTTTTATTTTCAGTATCATTTTCACATTTTGTGATAAAATAAGAAAGGTGATATCTATGACATTAAGTGTCGGTGCCATATACCAAATGACGGTTAACCGAAAGACCGATATTGGCTATATGCTTCATTTAGGCCAGGATGAGGTCTTTTTACATTTTAATGAATCCCTCCATCAGGAGTTAAAAGCTGGCGACCTTGTCGACGCATTTTTATATTTTGATAATAAAGGACGTATGGCTGCGACACTTCGTAAACCGTATCTGACTTTAGGTGAGAAAGCATGGCTAGAAGTCACCGATGTGGTCCCATCGTTAGGGGTCTTCCTTGATATGGGTATCCAAAAAGGTGTTTTATTATCCATCGATGATCTACCATCAAATCCTTTATTATGGCCACGACCAGGAGATCATCTTTATGTTTCTTTGAAATTAAAAGGTAAGCTTGTCGCAAAATTAGTGCATCGTACAAGCCAAGATGTCAAAGAAGGATTAGAATTAAAGCATAGCGTCGATGCAACCATTCAAACCTTAGGGACTGAAGGAGTCAACGCGTTAACACAAGAAGGATATTGGATTTTTATTCATAAATCTATGATCAAGAACCCAGTTCGTTTGGGTGAAAAAGTATCTGTAAAAGTGACGTATTTATCTGAAAAGGGATATACAGGATCTTTGATGGAACAAAAAGAAGTCGCACGATTCGGCGATTCTGAGATGATCATGGATTATCTGGAACATGAAGGAGATCTCCCACTCACCGCAGAGAGTAGTCCTGAGGAAATCCAACACTATTTTGACCTATCAAAGAAGGCGTTCAAACGTGCGCTAGGCTTGCTTTATCGCGAACGTAAAGTCTATTTTGAAGAAGGTAAGACGAAAAAGGTGAAAGCATGAACGATCATAATCAAGATCCATTTGCGAAATATGACAAACTCTTTGACGATCAAGCCAAGGATGCTGAAAAAGTTATCACAAAGAATGATCCTAAACAAAAACGGACATTCAAACAGATTGAACAATCTAATCCACGACCTCGTGGTGGGTCTTCTGCAAAGAATAACCCAGTTAAAATCATTCTAATTGTCGTCTTTTCAATCCTTGCTTTTCAAGCGATTCCGTTTCTTGCGATGGATAGTGCAGGATTGTCGATCCATCCCTTGTTCTTAACGATCTTTATTATTGTTTTTGTCAATATCATTATTAAAGCATTTAAAAGGTGAACACTATGAACCAACAAAAGAAACTCGTCTCATCCGTGACATCACGTGATCAAGACTTCGCACAATGGTATACGGATCTTTGCTTAAAAGCAGAGCTCATGGACTATAGCGATGTCAAAGGATTTATTATTTACCGTCCATACGGTTATGCGATCTGGGAAGGCATTATGCAATATCTCGATCGTCGCTTCAAAGAAACCAATCATCAAAACATGCCTTTAGTCATCCCTGAGTCTCTTTTCCAAAAAGAAAAGGAACATGTGGAAGGATTTGCTCCTGAAACAGCAATGGTGACGACTACTGGTGTTGAAGATTTACAGGAACGTCTCATCATTAGACCGACTTCTGAGACGCTTTTTTGCACGCACTACCAAAAGATTGTGAATTCATACCGTGATTTACCTAAATTATATAATCAGTGGTGCAGTGTTGTGCGATGGGAAAAGACCACTCGTCCTTTTCTAAGAGGAAAAGAGTTCTTATGGCAAGAAGGGCATACCGTCCATGCGAGTGAAGCTGAAGCCCGTAAAGAAACACTAGACATTCTTGAAATTTATCGGGAACTTGGCGAAAAGCTACTCGCGATTCCTTTTGTAACCGGAAGAAAAACAGAAAAAGAAAAATTTGCCGGTGCGGTTGAAACTTACAGTATCGAAGCCTTAATGCATGATGGTCAAGCGCTACAATCAGGGACGACTCATTACTTTGGACAAAACTTTTCTCAAGCATTCGACATCAAATTTACGGATGAAAATAACACGCTCCAATATGCTTATCAAACATCTTGGGGTGTATCCACACGTCTCATCGGTGCGATCATCATGGTCCATGGCGATGATGAAGGATTAGTTTTACCACCATATGTCGCACCGACACAAATCATTTTAATCCCCATTCAATCCCAGCGCCATGAAGTCAAAGAAGCTACCGATAAACTCTATCAATCGTTAAAGAATCACGGATATCGTGTTCAAATTGATGATACGAACAAATCAGTGGGTTGGAAGTTTGCCGAATATGAAATGAAAGGCTATCCTATCAGAATTGAAATCGGTCCAAGAGATCTTGAAGCTGGCCATGTCACATTAGTGACACGTCATGATCGAAAGAAACACACAATGAATGTCGATGACGTCACACAAAAGATGGATGCCATCCTTAAAGATATGCATGACACGTTATATCAACGCGCATTAAATGACGTCAATCAAAACACGTATGAAGCGAAATCCTACGATGAATTTAAAGCTTTCATCAAGCACGGTGGGTATGTGGCGATGAGCATTTCCGGTGAAGAAGCAGAAATCCAAATTAAAAAAGATACGACAGCCACAGCGCGTGTCATTCCATTTAATCAAACCTTGATCACAGAAACCTGTCCAGTGACAGGTAAGAAAGCTGTTCAAACGGTTTGGTTTGCACGTGCATATTAACTTAAAGAAGGTGAAATGAATGTATAGCCATTTAATTAAGGATACCATTCAGATTGATAAAAAAGCTCGTGAAGCGGTCCAAGAATTAAAATCAAAAAAAGAAAATCTTGATGTCTTGATTAAAGAAGAAGAAAAGCAACTTAAAAAAGCAATGCAAAAAGAGATTAAAGATGCTGTTGCTGCTCTTAAAAAGAAGTATCAAGAAGAAATTGATGTCAAGAAAGAACAAGAAAAAATTAAATTTGATGCGGCATTGAAAGAACTTCATGACGTCTATGAACGTGAAAAAGATCAGTGGATTGAAACGATCTACAAAACATGCATCAAGTAAGGAAGTGATGGCATGAAGGATTTATCCAATAATGCAGTAATCACGAAAGCAAAATCCATCTATGGTCATTTTTTGAAAGCCGAAGATTACGAACGCCTGATTAAGATGCGCTCACTACCTGATCTGGTAAGCTTTCTCAAAAAATCAGTCAACTATCAAGAGATTTTATATTCTGTGCAAGAAGCATCGATTCATCGTGGTCAGTTGGAACTTCTCATTCGCAAGAATGCGTTTGAACAAATCTTGCGTTTAATCAAGATGGTTCATTCCAAGGATATGGAGTTTTATCTCCTCAATATTGTTCAACAAGAAACCGAATTGATTCTTTCGACACTTCGAACCATCATTTCTATGGAGTTTGAAGATAATATTGGGAAATTGCCCATTTTCTTCGAGGTCCACACGAAGATTGATGTCCATAAAATGCTCAAAGTTCAGACCTATGATGACCTTTTAGAAGCCGTGAAGAACTCGCCTTATTATCAAATATTAAGACCCTATCGTACGGATGATCCAGAAATGATTCGTTATCTTGACATCGAACATAAACTTGAAGTCTATTATTATCAAGAAGCGTTCCGCCGTATTGAAAAACATTATAGTGGTCAGTTAAAACGAGATATTGAAGGGATTTTTCAAACCAAGATTGAGCTTTCAAACATTACGAAGATCTACCGTTTAAAGAAATTCTATCAAGCTACCCCACAGACCATCAAGGATGTATTGATCAAAGATCACTTACGCATCTCTGAAAGAAAATGGGATGAGATGATCAACTTAACCAATCCAGATCAAATCGTTAAATATTTATCCAATTCGGAGTATTCGAAATTCGTCAATGAAAAAGATTACGTCTATATCGAATATTTTGCGGGTAAAATACGGTATGATCTCGCAAGAAAATATATCTATTTTGCATCGGAAGTTCCCAAGGTTTTCATGGCATTTGTCACCCTAAGCCAAATGGAAATCGAAAACATCACGAACATTATCGAAGGTATTCGATATCAAGTCGATGAAGTGGAAATTAAGACGATGCTGATTTACTAAGGAGTTTATATGGGAATCGCTAAAATGAAACT
>CAYLLL010000121.1:0-4211 GCA_964384655.1 uncultured Mariniplasma sp.
AATACCAATAGCATCATTGACCGTCTGTTGACTTGTTGCAATTGAGTTTTGAAGTTTATCTTTATAGTTGATATGATCTTCGATGGATTTTGCAATCGTGTCCATCACTAAAACCGATTCAACAGGGTATTCACCAGCTGCTGATTCTCCTGATAGCATGATGGCATCAGTCCCATCAAGAATGGCATTGGCAACATCGGATGCTTCAGCACGTGTCGGTCTTGGAGAATACATCATCGATTCAAGCATATGGGTTGCTGTAATGACAGGTTTACCTTTTTCATTTGCCATCTTAATGATACGCTTTTGATAGAGTGGAACTAAAGAAGTGGACACTTCAACGCCTAAATCACCGCGTGCGACCATGACTCCATCAGAGACTTCTAAAATCGATTCCAAATTGTCAACGCCTTCTTGATTCTCGATTTTAGCGATCAATTCAATATCGTTTTTTCCACATTTTTTTAATATATCTCGGATTTCTAAAACGTCTTCTTTTCTTCTAACAAAGGATAGCGCAATCATATCGACATCCATTTTTGCTGAAAAGACGATATCATCATAGTCTTTTTTTGAAACGAATGGCATAGAAAGTTTAACGTTCGGTACATTGACACCTTTTCGTGTTTTAATCGAACCAGAATTGTTGACTTCACATAAAAGGATATCCCCACGATTTTCGAGAATCGTTAACTTCATTTTTCCATCATCAATCAATAAGTAGTCATCCTTTTTAATGTCATCAAAAAGTTCTGCACAATCGATATGGAAACGTTCACGATTTCCTAAAATGGGTTCTTTGTGGACTTCAACGATATCGCCCTTCTTGAATGTTGCAATATCATTTTCGAATTTTCCTGTACGAATTTCAGGTCCTTTTGTATCTGCAAGAATCCCAACGAAGCGATGTCTATCTTTGGCAACTTCGCGGATCATCTTGACACGTCTTCCATGTTCTTCTTGATCGGCATGTGAATAGTTTAGACGAGCGACATTCATTCCCGCATCAATCATCTTTCCAATCATTTCAGGATTGTCAATCGATGGGCCAACCGTACAAACAATTTTAGTTTTACGTTTCATATTTAATTCCTCCTAGATTACTCCCATCCCTATTATACACGATATATGAATGCTTTACCATAGAGATTATTAGGGGGTAAACGATTTCATCGTTTGAAAAAAGAAGTCATGCGATGACTTCTTTTTGTTTAGCAAAGAGATTGATAAACGTTTGTGCAATCATAGGATCAAACTGTGAACCACTGTTTTTAACGATTTCTTCCATCGCTTCTTGATGAGTCAATGGTCTTCGATAGGGTCTTTCAGATACCATAGCATCATACGCGTCAGCAACACTGATGATTCTCGCACGTAATGGAATGGAATCACCAACGAGTCCTCGAGGATACCCACGTCCATCATAGCGTTCGTGGTGACTAAGGATATCTTGAGCAATATCAGCGTATTCAGGTGAGGTCGCTAGAATTCGATACCCGATTTCTGGATGACGCTTGATTTGTTCCCATTCTTTTTCATCTAACTTGCCTGGTTTGTTGAGGATCGCATCATCGATAGCAATTTTACCAATATCATGAAGATTGCTGATAACTTTTAACATTTTGATATCTTCATCTCTCATTTTAAGTGCTTGTCCGATATTGACACAAATCTTTGAAACTCGTTCAGAATGTTTCTCTTCACGAGGATTTTTCTCGTGGAGCGTTTTAAGAATGGTTTTGATCGTTTCATTACGATGTGAGGAAATCTCAAACAATTTATGCGCATACATATCATCTTCAGCTTTTTTAACTGATGTCTCTATTGAAAGTTCACCTTCGGAAACAGAAAGTCCAAATGAAACCGATAAGGACATGCCATGGAGGACTTTCGATTCAATACTTCTCTTCGCTGAATTGATGAGTTTTTCAGCACGATCTCGATCGGTATTGGGCAGTAATATGACAAATTCATCCCCACCAATGCGTGCAATATGACTTTCATTTTTAAACACATGGATTAACTCATCAGCAATGGTACATAATAGCAAGTCACCTGCATCATGACCAAACGCATCATTCATTATTTTCAAACCATTGATGTCTGCGATCACAATCGACAAGGGATAATATTGTGGTTTATCTAAACGATGAAGTTCAGCTGTGTAGTATCGTCGGTTATGTAAGTTCGTCAGAGGATCACGATAACTTAAGTAGAGAATCGATTGTTCATATTTTTTACGTTCACTGATGTCTTGTGAAAAGACGGTGACTCCCATGACGTGACCGTTATCATCCATGATAGGAGAGTATTGTTCCTCGAGATACTTCTCAGTTTCGGTTTCTACCATGGAAACATTGGTTTTAAATTCACCTTTAAGGGCAGCGTCCAAACATTCTTTAATTCTTTCTTTCATTGCTGGATGAACGATAAACTCGAGAAAGTTATCACCTGTCTTGATCTTGACGCCATAATATTTCTTCATAGAGAATTCGTGATATTCATTGAAAGACAAATAGTTGTAATTGAGATCAAGTGCAAACACTTCCATGGCTTTGGTTGCATCAATACTCGCTTGTAAAAGAAGTTGTTGTTCTTTGATTTGGTGTTGAGCGTTGACACGATCTTTTTGATTACGGACGATCATCGCAAGAAATGCTGTTAGAAGTGGATAAAAAGTTAAGTAAGGAATAACCGTGTATCGAATAATTTCAAAAGCAGTTGGCCATGGAATCGTTAAGAACCCTATAACTGTGAGGACATGAGCAATGAAACCTAACAATAAGTATTCATAGATCGGCTTCATCGGTGGAAAAATATTGCGGATTTTGTGCCATAAAAGTCCTAAAGTTGATGTTGAGATGATCGTTAAAATCCCTGCATAAACGCCATCACCACCAAGCGATAATCGATATATAAGTGCGATGACTGCAGCAACACCTGTCGTGATGGGTCCAAAGAAAAGTCCAGTGACAACCAATAGAACACTTCGTGTATCAAAAATAAGACGTTCCGAAAATTTCCATGAATTCATCATGATGAGTACTGTCATTAACCCAATGATGATTCCGAAAAAGATTGCATAGGACTTTTTAAGAGTCGATTGTTTATAGTTTGTCGCCGCATAAATAAAACCCAAGCCAAAAAGGAGTATGGCATTGTTGATAAGATCTGCAAAAACGGTGACTGATTCATTTAAAAAGTCCATAAATGTCTCCTTGTGAGTATTTTCACATTGGCATTATAGCATAATGACCAATAATAAAACATATTTCTTTCAAATTTATTTCTTAAGTTTTTATTAAGATTTAAAAAGTATCATTCAAGGAAAAAGCATCACTGAGTGATGCCGTAAAAAAGGAAAAAAGAGAGATTTATATCATGTAAATTATATAATACATACTAAACGATTGTGTGAATACCTAAATATCACTTAATTCAGTGAAGGTATTTCAGTCAGTGCAAGAAGTTCAATGGATGATAGTTCAATCCCCCATTCAACAATCTTCTCTAGGATCATACCTTTAAGTCTTGCTGTCAAAGCTAGTTTTTGATTAGATACATCTTTAGATCCATATCGTTCAACAAAACCTTTGACGACTTCAATAATAATATTCCGCATGAATTGGTCCACATCTTGCTCGTAATAGTCACGTTCATCCACTATTCGATATTGCACTAATACACTTAGCGACAATTTCGATTCCCCATTGACCACGATGACTTCACGGTTGAGATTGAGTTCTCTGTTCTGATCATATAGAACTAATCGATCGACGAAAGGAATAAGGAAGTGAACACCTGGATTGATGGGTTTGTAATAAACACCAAATCGTTCAATGAGTCCAATTTTTGTCTCGGGAATCAATTTGATTCGTGACAAAAGATAAACCAACATGACTGAAAATGTCATGATTGATAACATGTTGATAAATTCAATCATAGGTTCCCTCCTGTCCTTTAATGACCTTTAATCAGTTGAGATAGTATCTCATATATAGTTTTATCACTGAATATTCAATAAAAACAGGGCGTATACGCCCCATTCGTACAATTTTTCAACTTTTTTTCTTTCATTTTGTTTCATTTTGTTTTCATTTATGATGGCATAATATAAAAAAATAAAAACCACGCTGTTTCGTGGTTAAGTGTGAAGTGGAGCGGGTGATGGGAATCGAACCCACGTCATCAGCTTGGAAGGCTGAGGTTCT
>CAYLLL010000122.1:0-4210 GCA_964384655.1 uncultured Mariniplasma sp.
TGTTTTCGAGATGAAAAAACTCATACTATTCGTTTTATCGATCAGTTTACTCTTGATCCCATTCTCGATGAAGGCACAAGATGAAGAAGATTATGATTTCTTAGCGACGGGGATTACTACTTTGCTTGAATCCAATCTCTTCACAAGAGAAGAAGATTATACCCCATATACTCAACCGTTGATGGACATGACCCAATTTGTCATGATCATGGAAAATGCATCACATCAAGTGTATGTCAATCCTGAGGGGTTAGCTTTGAGAATCATGGATAAAACCTCTGGATTTGTTTGGGCGAGTGATATTAATGATCTATCACTTTATCCACTGACAGGTGGATGGATCAGACGCATTCGTTCTGCGATCACCATCGATTATCTCAATGAAAACAATATTTCAATCACTTCGTCCATGTTACAGCGAAGAGCTGATGAGAATGCTATCACATCATACCAAGTGAACGGTTTAACCACGCGCTTTTTTGTCGATTTCCATATCGAAAAGATTTCCATGGAATATACTGTGGAACTCACAGGTGATGGTATCATTATTTCGATTGATCGAAACTCTATCCAAGAGTATGGAACAACACGATTGACATCGATCACCCTCTATGAATTCTTTGGTAGCGTTCATAGTGATGACGTTCCAGGATATTTTTTCATTCCATCGGGTAATGGAGCACTCGTCAGATTTACTGCGACATCAACGATTAATAATCTCTACCGTGCACGCTTCTATTCACAGGATAAGTATCGAAGCTTTGTCGATCGCGATGCTAACTTAAACTACCCAGTCTATGGCTCTGTTCATGGGGTCAATCAACATGCGATATTTACTCAAATTCTTGAAGGGGCTGAATTCGCTGAATACGTGTATAAGCCACCGACATATCAGACCGAATTTCATAGTCAAAATGCAGTGTTCCTCATGCGTGAAAACCATGTGCAGCCCATTTCTGGTGGCGATACATTGACCATCTACGAAAGTGAGATTAAATCGTATAACCCTACCATTAAGCACACATTCATCGAAGGTGATGATGCCAATTATATCGGATTTGCGAAAGCGCTCAAAGCTTCGATGATTGAATCTGGTATGCTTCAAAAAGCATTCGCTCCAGATGAAGTGTCCCTTCATATGGATGTCTTTATGAAAGATTATGAACAAGGACTGATCTTTAAGAATCCTTATGTGATGACATCGGTCACGGATCTTTTATCGATTCATCGTGATTTGCTTAGTGAAGATATCCTATCCATCCGTTATACATTGCGTGGATATAATCGGGGTGGCTATTCAGATCGCAGCATGGATAATGTCAAGTTTGATTTCAGTCTTGGTGATTTTGATGATCTAGAAGACTTGAATGTCGAGTTTTATTATGATCCTACCGTTCAATACAGTTATCAAAGTGCAATCCCAAGAAACACTCTTCAAATGGTCAATAAGACGTATTATGTGACATCTCTTAATCAAGGGGATTATTATCGTTTTATGATGGATATAAAAGCGATCGAAAATCATTATCAGGATGCATATAACACGCTATCTAAACACGGAGGAATCGCCATTGACGGATTATCGAATGAACTCAATTCAAATCAGTCATTAACAAGAACAGAAGTGATATCAGTCTATGAAGAACTTTTCAGTGAACGGGTCAGCATGTATCGTCCATCGTATTTCAATATCGGGCATACATCCGCATATTATTTGAGTTCACTCTATCATAACCGATCAAGATTTTTCACCGACAGTGTTCCTTTTGAACAAATCGTTTTATCCGGTTATGTGCCTGTGTATTCGCAATTTTTGAATTTTACTTCCAATATAAATGTGGACCTTCTCAAATCGATTGAATTTGGCATTATGCCTTCATTTCTGATTACCGCTCAACCCTCATATCTTTTGAGTGATACGATGAGTAGTGAGTTTTACGCGACCTATTACGATAATCTACGTGTGTATATCCTACGTGCGTATCGTGAAGCCCAAGAGGCATTAAATCCTGTCATTGGTCACGAGATTGTTGATCGTGATGTGCTTGCTACCGGTGTCGTCCGTGTCGATTATGATAACGGTTATGCCATCTATGTCAATTACACTCAGGAAGTTTTCACCTTAGGTGCTCTTCAAATCGAACCCTTTGATTATCTCGTTAGCGAGGTGGATCTATGAAAAAGTGGAAGATTACTTATAAACAACGTGAAGCCTTGCTGGGATACATGTTCATAGGACTTTGGATTGTTGGCTTTGGTGTGTTTGCGATCTATCCGATTCTCTATTCATTCTTCTTAAGTCTCAATCATGTGACGATACCGACGACAGGGATCAATTTAGAGTTTGTTGGATTCGAAAATTATCGGCATGCCTTTGCTATTGATCGCATCATGATCCTTGAATTAGGTAACTTTGTCCAAGATTCAGTTTTAATGATGGTCATTATTAACGTCTTCGCGTTAATTTTTGCGATGATATTGAATATGAACATCAAGTTTAAAGGATTCTTTAGAACGATCTTCTTTCTACCCGTGGTCATTGTCTCAGGCCCTGTGATGCAAGAACTTTTGAATAATGAAGCCATTATTCTTCCGGGGATTACCAATTATCAGGTGATTCAAATCTTTACAGCCATTTTCGGTAGAGGATTTGGTGAACTCATCGTCGATGTCTTTGGTAACCTGATTTATATGTTTTGGTTTTCAGGTGTTCAAATTATTGTCTATCTCGTCATGCTTCAAAAGATGAATAAAGAAGTATATGAAGCTTCTGAAATTGATGGAGCAAGCCCCTGGGAACAATTTTGGAAAGTCACCTTACCATTTTTAAAACCCATCATCTTGATCAATATGATCTATACCTTGGTGATGCTTGCAGGATTTTCGAATAACCCCATCATCATTTTGATTAAAGATTACATGTTTAGAACGGGTGAAGTCGGTAACGGATTTGGTTTCAGTGCGGCCTTAGTATGGATTTATTTCGTCGCTATCGCTTTAATTGTCATCTTATTATTTGCATTATTCTCTACTAGAGGTAAACTCCATTTTGTCAGAAATAGTGATCATTATGTCTTTGATATGTTGCGCTACCAAGAAAAACCATCACTGTTAGCGAAATATCCCAAAATTCTTCACTATCGTCGAAAGCTGATGGGTCGAAAAGGAACCGATGGATGGATTTTTAAAGGGTTTACTTATTTACTTATCGCTTCTGTAGGGTTCACATTCTTATATCCTTTTGTCTTTCTAACGTTAAAGAGTTTACAATCACCGTTTGATCTCATCGATAGCAGTGTCGGACTCATTCCCACCACTATCTATTTCGATAATTACACGAAAGCTTTTGCAACATTAGGATTCTTTAATGCCCTTCAAGAAAGTGTGAAGATTAGTTTTTTCCCAGCACTTGCTCAAGTCGTGAGTACAGCCTTGATCGGGTATGGCTTAGCCCGTTTTGAGTTCCCATTAAAGAAAACAATCGTTGTCTTAATCCTCATCACGTTCATCATCCCAGCCCCAGTGTTAATGATTCCTACTTATCTTATGTATCGAGATCTTGGAATCTTAGGTAATCTAGGTTCATTCATCTATCCAGCACTCTTTGGTCAGGGAATCAAGAGTACGATCTTCATCATGATCTTTTATCAGTTTTTTAATACCATTCCCAAAGTGCTTGATGAAGCGGCCAGAGTCGATGGTGCTGGACCCATTCGTGTTTTCTTGAAAGTAAGCTTACCTTTAGCCGTTCCGGCTGTTGTTGTCGTGTTCCTCTTCAGTTTTGTCTGGTATTGGAACGAAACATATCTCACTGGGCTATATATGCCTGAAGCACGAACATTACCCCTTCAGTTATCACGATTTGCTGATTCGTTTAGACAGCGATTTGGTAATCCAGATCCTAATTCAGATGGATTTGTCGATCGCCTCAATGAAGCCATTTATATGGCGGGTACATTGATCAGCATTGTCCCTTTATTATTACTTTATTTTGGATTACAAAAATGGTTCGTCGAAAGTGTCGATCGATCCGGAATCACAGGAGAATAAACTATGAAAAAAATATTGATTATCCTATTCACCTTGTGGGTACTCTTCGGTTGTACTGAAGAAGAGGTCCCAACGCCACCTCGCGAATATGATGCAGCTGAACTCATCATGCTCGAAGAGATGGAAAACAGCTTTAATTTCTTTTGGGAACAAGCCAATA
>CAYLLL010000123.1:0-4206 GCA_964384655.1 uncultured Mariniplasma sp.
ATCACTGTGGATGGTAAATCTATTGTTACATCACCATAGTCCAACAAAATCCCTGTATTGATCGCATTCGATTGACTTTCAGGGTAACCGATGGTCGTCACATCAAGATTGATTTCGTGATTCTCTTTAGCAAAAGGAATCGCTAGAACTCTACTCAGTCGTTTACGAATGCGCAGGACTGCGAGATCGAAATCACGATCGCCCACCATATAGGTAGCTGGATATTGGTTGTTTTGATAATCATAGACAGTATAGGTAGATTCACTCACATTCTCATCATAGACGACATGATTGTTTGTCAAAATGTAATAATAGAGTGCATCATCATAAAACACGATACCCGAACCTAAGGCTACCGAAGATTGATTGGATGATAATCGTTTGACCTTGACCACACCTCTGACCACATTCTCAGAGATATGATTTAGAAAACTAATACGCTCTAAATAGGTTTCTTGATTTTCTTGTAGATGCTCTTCGTAATCTTGATAGATCTCATCATAATCGAGTCCCAATGTACAGGAACTCAGTAAGAAGAGCATGATGATGAATAAAAACAAAAGCGTCTTTTTCATGACACATCACCTTTAGTTTATTTTACGCTATTTGACCCAAATAAAAAAGATATTTGCCATGTTTTGCAAATATCTTTGTCATTTTTTATGAGAAATTACCCAATCGAGCCTTCCATTTCAAGTTTAATCAATTGATTAAGTTCAATCGCGTATTCCATTGGAAGTTCTTTTGCGAAAGGTTCAATGAAGCCCATGACAATCATTTCCGTGGCTTGTTCTTCAGTTAACCCTCGGCTCATCAGATAGAATAATTGTTCTTCAGAAATCTTTGAAACAGTCGCTTCATGTCCCAAAAAGACATCTGAGTTACGCACTGTATTGGTCGGAATGGTATCTGAGAATGAGTAGTCATCAAGGATAATGGTATCACATTCGACATGTGCTTTCGCACCTTTGGCTTTTTTACCAAAATCAACCTTTCCGCGATAGTTGACTGATCCACCACCTCGCGAAATTGATTTTGATATAATCGTTGAGGTTGTATTGGGTGCGACATGAATCATTTTCGCTCCTGCATCTTGGGTTTGACCTTTACCAGCAAAGGCAATGGAAATGGTAGTTCCTTTGGCATATTCACCGAGTAGAATACACGAGGGATACTTCATGTTGACGTTAGAACCGATGTTTCCATCAATCCATTCCATGTGACCATTTTCATAGACAAATGCTCTTTTGGTCACGAGATTGATGACATTGGTTGACCAGTTTTGAATGGTCGTATAACGACAGGTTGCATCCTTGTGTACAACAATTTCAACGATAGCAGCGTGAAGCGAATCCTTCGAATATACAGGGGCTGTACATCCTTCGACATAGTTCACATAGGCACCTTCATCCACGATGATGAGTGTACGTTCAAATTGTCCCATTTGATCTGAATTAATTCTGAAATACGATTGAAGAGGTTTAGGAACTTTGACGCCTTTAGGGACGTAGATAAATGATCCACCACTCCAGACCGCACTATTGAGTGCAGCATACTTGTTATCCCCATAAGGGATCACAGTACCAAAATATTTTTTAACCAATTCTGGATGATCCCGAAGTGCAGTATCTGTATCCACATAGATGACACCAAGCGCTTCAAGTTCTTTTTGTGTATTATGATACACGACTTCACTTTCAAACTGGGTGGAAACTCCCGCAAGGAAGTTACGTTCAGCTTCGGGGATGCCAAGTTTTTCAAAAGTATCTTTAATTTCTGAAGGCACTTCATCCCAATTGGTTTCCGCTCTTTCACTCGCTTTGATGAAATAGGTGAACTCATCAAAATTGATAAATGATAAATCGGGTCCCCAGGTTGGGTTTTTGAGTTCAACAAATTTTTGGTAGCTCTTTAAACGAAAATCAAGCATCCAATCGGGTTCCTTTTTATGATTACTGATCGTACGAATGATATCTTCGTTGATCCCTTTTCCTGTTGAAAAAACTGCTTTTGAATCTGTATGCCAACCAAATTGATATTCTCCAACAATCTGGTCTATTTTCTTTTTATTGTCATCCATGGTAAATACCCTCCTTAATTTTTAAAATGGCTTGTTCAGCCGCTTTCCATGCTAAGGTTGCACATTTGACTCGAGCTGGAAATTGTGAGACATTTTGATATGCTATGGCATCGCCTTTAAGAATCTCAGGATTATATGGATACCCTTTTATCATTTCATAAAATTCTTTAATGATTGCCACTGCATTCGCTGTGGATTGATCCATTAAAGAGATAGACATCACGCTTGCAGATGAACAGCATATTGAACATCCTGTACCTTGATGCTTGACATCAACGATTTTATCGTCTTCTATTTTGACCTGTACGGTCATTTCATCGCCACATGAAGGATTATTCAAATGGACCGTCATGTAACTGTTATCGGCGACAATACCCCTATTTTTAGGGCTTTTGTAATGTTCCATGATCAGTTGGCGGTAAAGTTGTTCAATATTCATAAAAATCTCCTAAAAGCCAAGAAAGAAGTCTCTGGCTGCTTTGACAGCATCGATGAAAATATCGGCATCACGTGTATCGTTGTAGATGTGAAAGGATGCTCTGAGTGTCGATGTGACACCTAAAAACTGTGAAACGAGTTGTGCACAATGATGACCTGCACGTACACTGACTTTATATTGATCCAGCATGGTTGCAATATCGTGGGGATGAACCGTATCGACATTAAAGCAAATGACAGGATTTTCAGCGGTTGGGTTGTAGATGGTAATCCCTTCTAGTTTTTGAAGTTCTTTGAGGGTGTATTGATGGATTTCATGCGTGTGTGCGTGGATGGCATCAAAACCGAGGTGACTGATATAATCCATCGCAGCAGCAAGACCAATCGCCCCACTGATGACAGGTGTTCCCGCTTCAAGACGCATCGGTGCTTCTTTCCATGTTGCAGAATCTTTGGTGACTTGATCAACCATTTCTCCACCATACTCGAAAGGTTCAAGCTGATCGAGCAATTGTTTTTTTCCATAGAGGACACCGACACCTGAAGGACCAAACATTTTATGCCCTGAAAACGCTAAGTAATCGATATCTAAATCCTTCACATCGATGGACATATGAGGAACGGATTGTGCGCCGTCAAGAACGACGATGGCTCCCATGTCATGGGCAAGCTTGGTGATCTGTTTAATAGGGGTTAAATAGCCAAGAACGTTCGATACATGCGTCAGTGCAACCACTTTAGTTTTCGATGTTAAGACCGATTGAAATCGATCAACGGTAATTCGCCCTTCTTCGGTCAGAGGAACGTAGACAAGTTTAGCTTTCGTATGTTTAGCCACCATCATCCATGGTAAGATTGAGGAATGATGTTCGAGTTCACTCGTAATGATTTCATCCCCTTCATGAAGTACATTCATGTAGGCGTGAGCAACCATATTGAGTGCGCTGGTAGCACCACGAGTGAAGACGATTTCTTCGGCATTTGCCTTAATGAAATGTGCCACTTTTTCACGCGCACCTTCAAAAAGCATCGTGGTCTCATACGCGAGATCATACGCACCTCGGTGTACATTAACACCCAATGTTTGATAATAATGATCCACTTGGTGAATCGCAGATTTCACCTTGAGTGCAGAAGCTGCTGAATCCAAATAAATCATATTCGGTTGTTTTTGATAGACAGGAAAATCCTCTCTAATGGTTTTTACATCGATCATATTCTTGAATTGACTAAATGCACAAATCTTTCTCTGAGGGGTTCATCATCGATTTCATCAACGACTGGTTTCAAGAAACCGTTGATGATGAGCTTTTCAGATTCGCTCTTCGTGAGCCCTCGGCTCATCAAATAATATAATTGGTTCTCTTCAATCTTTCCAATGGTAGCCCCATGACCAGCTTTAACATCGTATTCATCAATGAGTAGAATCGGATTGACTTCAACGATCGCTTGGTCAGACGTAATGATTCCCTTTAGGGTTTGAAATGCATTGGCTTGTTTCATGCCTTTTTCAATTTTCTCAACACCATTTAAAATGATACGTCCCTTTTTATTGGCAATCCCAATATTGGTCATATCTCCAAAGGTATTGGGTGCTTTATGGACGATGAGCACATCGATATTTTGTTTGTTTGCATCCGAAGATACAGCGACCGCACGCATTTTAACTTCAGCCCCTTGACCTACGA
>CAYLLL010000124.1:0-4174 GCA_964384655.1 uncultured Mariniplasma sp.
ATGCACGCTTTCCAAAGATGGATAAAGAAACCTTCCTAAAAAACTATCGAGACCTCGAAGAGTATTGTAAACAAGATACATGGGCAATGGTAAAGATTTTGGATGAATTGCGTCAAATATAACCATTAAGCCACCCACAAAAAGGGTGGTTTAACCTTTTATAAGGCCATATCTTAAAATAAGCACTTTTCGTCTTATTCCTTGTATATTTTCATAAATTAAACTATAATAAAACAAGAAGGAGGACATGGCGATGTTAACTATTTATAACTCACTCACGCAAACAATTGAACCTTTTCAACCCATCAACCCTAAACGAGTGACCATGTACATCTGTGGACCTACCGTTTATGGCGATATCCACATCGGTAACGCACGTCCTGTCATCTTTTTTGATGTTGTTAAACGCTATTTGAATTACCGAGGATACGATGTCCTTTTAGTATCCAATATTACCGATGTTGACGATAAAATCATCGATAAAGCAAAAGAACTTCAAATCCCTGAAGACGTGATCACTAAAAAATATACTGACCACTGGATTCAGATGTCAGAAAGTTTGAATAGTGCGTTGCCCGATTTAATGCCAAGGGCCACCGAATATGTGTCATCCATGATTGAATATATCGCTGAATTGATCGACAAAGGCTATGCCTATGTACGTCCTTCTGGTGTCTATTTTAGAGTTTCTAAAGTCTCCGATTACGGCATTTTAAGTAAGCAAAATGTTGAGGAGTTATCGCAAGGAGTTCGCATTGAACTCGAAGGTGATAAAGAAGATCCCAGAGACTTTTCAGTTTGGAAAACCACAGACGAAGGACTGAGTTTTGAAAGCCCTTGGGGCATGGGTCGTCCAGGTTGGCATACAGAGTGTGCGGTGATGAATCATGAGATCTTTGGTTCTGAAATTGATATTCATGGTGGGGGTTCAGATCTTAAATTTCCACATCATGAAAATGAGATTGCTCAAACTCATGCCCATGACCACCACCATTTAGCCCGTTATTGGATGCATGTCGGTAGACTTGATGTCAATGATGTCAAAATGAGCAAATCACTGGGTAATGTCACCTTAGTTAAAGATTTAATTGAAACCTATGATCCCCTAGCTTTCCGACTTCTTACCGTGAATCATCATTATCGTCAACCGATCAATTATAGTGATGAACTGATGGTGCAGTTTAGCAAGGAATATGATAAAATAAAACGAAGCCTTAAAAAAGCTTTTTTAACAATCTCTTTAGATCAAGCCTTTCGTATGGAAACCGATGAAGCCATCATGAATTCATTTATCATGTGGATGGATGATGATTTTAACATTCCTAATGTGATGACATTGATCTATGATCTCATCAAAATGATGAATAAAGAAAAAGATAGTTCACGATTAGCGGTTTTATATCATAGTGCACACGTCATTCTCGATATTTTAGGCATCATGCCACGCTATGAATTGACCGATGATACATTGTTGTTATATCGTGCATGGGAACAAGCCAGACACGAAAAAGATTATCAGCGCGCAGATCAACTCAGAGAAAAACTATCAGAACGAGGATGGATGTAATTGAACGGATTAACATTAGCCTATATTGGTGATAGTTATTATGAGCATTGTATTCGCATGTATTTGATTGGATTAAATCTTACCGATGTCAATGATCTGCATAAAAAAGCGATTAAATATACATCAGGTGTTGCACAAGCGAGCATTGTCAATCACATGATGGAACAGAAGATCATGACTGAAGAAGAAATGGACTTCTTCAAACGAGGACGAAATGCCTCCGGCAAAGGCCGTGGCCATATGGATCCTAAAACCTATAGTCATGCTACTGGATTTGAAGCGATGATAGGTGGACTTATCTTAAAGGACAAACAACGCGCAGATGCGCTCATTATGAAAGCGATCGAATGGATCGAGAAAGGGGACTCCCATGGAAAAAACGGTTGATAAAAAACTTTCCACGAAACAGGATCAACAAGATCTTGAATCGCTGATTGACGACCAGGACGCCGATGTCAAGCCTAAACGTCAAAAAGGACCCAAAACCATCATCAAAGAAGATCTCGTCACCATGAAGGGGGATCCTTTAGGACTGCATGTTCCCTTAGATGATGAACCTGAAGAAGCCATCAACGTAAAGAGTCGCGTTCGATCCAAAGATGATATTGTTGTTGAACGTTATAATCCAGATGTTGAAAAAGGATTGACGACAGAAGAAGTCGAACTTCGTCAGATGGCGGGTCTTGCCAATGTCGGTGATTCTGGATCAACCAAATCGATCGCTAATATTATTCGAACCAATATTGTCACATTCTTTAACTTTTTAAACTTTGCCATTGCTGCATGGTTGCTCTCAGTTAAAGCACACTTTACACAACTTTTCTTTATGGGTGTTATTACCGCGAATATCACGATTGGGATTATCCAAGAAATCCGTGCGAAGAAGATGATCGATAAATTATCTTTACTCACTGCTCCGACAGCCATCGTCATGCGCGATGGATCTGAACTAGAAATCGCCGTGAGCGATGTCGTCATCGATGATATTCTCCACCTATCGAGTGGTAAGCAAATTCCTGCTGACGCTGTCGTTAGACAAGGATCGGTTGAAGTGGATGAATCCTTACTCACCGGTGAATCTGATGCTATCATCAAGAAAAAGGGGGATACCCTTTATTCTGGATCGTTTGTCGTTTCTGGAAATTGTTATGCTCAAGCAACTGCCGTTGGTCATCAGATCTATATTCAAAAACTGACCAATCAAGCTAAGAAATACAAGAAGCCCGAATCCGATTTATTAGGTTCATTGAAGAGAATCATTCGTATTGTTGGGGCATTGATATTACCTATTGCAGCTGCACTGTTTATTTTGATGACACGCTATAATACGACGGGTCTTCAATATAACGAAATCGTTCAAAAGACGACGGGCGCGATGATTGGAATGATTCCTTCCGGACTCTTCTTATTAACATCGATGGCTTTAGCTGTGGGTGTCATCCGACTTGCCCAAAACAATACGCTCGTTCAAGAACTCTATTGTATCGAAATGCTTGCACGTGTCGATACCCTCTGTTTGGATAAAACAGGAACGATCACCGATGGAACGATGACCGTTAAAAGCATCATCGAATACAAAAATGAAACAGGCATTCCATTAAAAAATATCGTTTCAGCCATGATTAATGCGCAAAATGACCCGAATTTAACGTCTGATGCCCTTGCAGAACGCTTTGGTACAGCAAAACGAATTCGTCATCGTGCCCTGATTCCTTTCTCGTCACAACGCAAATTTTCAGCGGTTCAGTTTGATCGATATGGAACCTTTGTATTAGGTGCACCTGAGTTTGTTGTTAAACAAAACTATCATATTATCGCTCGTGAAGTCGATAAGCAATCCCAAGAAGGGTATCGTGTCTTGGTTGTGGCTCATTCTTCAGGGGATATTCAAGAAAACCAAGTGACCGGTGAAATCATTCCGATTGCACTCATTATGATTGAAGACACCATTCGTCCAGATGCTATTGATACCATTGATTACTTTAAATCGCATAGCGTGGATGTTAAGGTCATTTCAGGGGATAACCCAGTCACTGTATCGAGAATTTCACTTCGTGCAGGCATTGCGAATGCAGATAAATATGTCTCTTTAGAAGGCATGCCCGATAAAGAAGTCGTTCGTTCAGCCTCCCGTTTTACCGTCTTTGGACGTGTCTCCCCTCAACAAAAGAAGTTACTCATTGAATCATTAAAGAATAACGGCCGTACCGTAGCGATGACAGGGGATGGTGTCAATGATATCTTAGCCCTCCGTGAAGCAGATACATCGATTGCGATGGCTTCAGGTAGTGAAGCTGCGCGTAACGTGTCACACTTAGTCCTTTTGGACTCTAATTTCTCATCGATGCCAAAAGTCGTCAGTGAAGGTCGACGCGTCATCAATAATATCCAACGTGTCTCCACCCTCTTCTTGACTAAAACGATTTTCTCATTCTTACTAGCGATTGTTGCGATTATACGACAAGGGGTTTATCCTATTCAACCGAATCAGCTGATCCTTATTGACTATTTAGTCATTGGAATTCCATCATTCTTCTTGGCTTTAGAACCCAATAACAAGCAAGTCAAGGGTAAATTCTTATGGAATATTTTAAAAGCTGCACTTCC
>CAYLLL010000125.1:0-4170 GCA_964384655.1 uncultured Mariniplasma sp.
GAAACTCAGTGTATGTGGATGGTGCTGCGAGATAACCATCGCCGTTAAAACGAAGATGGCATTCACGAAAAAGTGCAACCCCACTACCGAAAATGAAATCAACATTGCCTTCGATGAAACAATGATCAAAAAGAGTATGCGTCATCATCGCATGTCGTTCTTCGAGAGGAAGAAAATGATCATAACGAAGGTTGAGATCTTGAGGGAGTGGACCGATAAAGAGGGTATCTTGATGGGCGTTGATATGACAATCGAAAAACTTGGTGTGCCTACCTAAGACATGAAGTGCGACACCTTGACCAATCCGTTCCCCATAACCACAGACGTTTTCAATGGTCACGTGATGAAATTCGATATGATCGCCAAGAACCATGACCGTATAGCTCCGAAATGTATTATATAACAACCCGTCTTCATGCATTTTATATGCGTAATCATGAAATGAAATGATAGAAGGACTCGAGGTTGAGCCAAAGAATCTTACATGGTGATGAGAAATTCGAAGCTTTTGCTGATACACACCAGGTGCTAAATAAACATCGATGGGTGTATCCACTGAAAAAGAACTTAAAGCGTCCATAATGTCCATGTTGCTGCTGGATTTTTCTACGGTCTACCGGAGCAACCCATCAAAAAGATAACCCTTGATCACATCGAGATATCCTATGCTGAAAAACGCGAATCAGGTATTCCTGCCATGATGAGTTTTCTTGAACCGATGGAAGGTGAAGGGTTCCATGTCAATTGTGTGGATGAACTTATTATCGATCATGTCCTTATTCATCCACCCAAAGGTAATGAATTTGTCACAAAAAACGTGAAGAAACTCATAAAATTGTCATAAATCGTTTATTATAGTATTAAAGTGTTGATTATATCAAACATTCGTCTTTCATTAAAGACATAGAAAGAAGGATAAATCATGCAAAAAGTACATTTTCTCAAACGTATTGTTGAACATGGTGTGGTGGCTGTGATTCGTGCAAGCCATGCTGAAGAAGCGATCAGTATTGCCCATGCGTGTGTGGATGGAGGTATTTCAGCGATTGAAGTGACATTTACTGTCCCTGGTGCGAAAGATGTGATTGAAAAACTCGCGGCGACGTTTGATCCTGAAAAGCTTTTGATCGGTGCTGGGACTGTACTCGATCAGGAAACCGCACGCATTGCCATTTTAGCAGGAGCTTCATTTATCGTAAGTCCTTCCTTTGATGAACTGACGGCTAAACTATGTCACAGATACCAAACCCCTTATCTTCCAGGATGCTTAACCATCACAGAAATGGTCAAAGCGCTGGAATCCGGTGTTGACATTATCAAACTTTTCCCAGGAAGTGCCTTTGGTCCATCGTATGTGAAAGCAGTGAAAGGTCCTCTTCCTTATGTGAATCTTATGCCCACTGGAGGTGTTTCACTAGAAAACATCGGGGCATGGGTTCAAGCGGGTGTGATTGCTGTTGGTATAGGTGGTGAACTCACCAAACCCGCACTTACAGGTGATTATGATGAAGTGACTGCACGTGCGAAAGCATTTGTTTCTGCCTTTCATCAAGCAAAACAAAGTCTGAAAGGGTGATCATATGCATAAGATAGTTACACTTGGAGAAATCATGCTACGTTTATCCACACCTGAGCACTTGCGTTTTACTCAAGCTCACCAATTCGATGTTCATTATGGTGGGGGAGAAGCGAATGTTGCAGTGAGTTTAGCAGAGTTTGGACATGACGCTTATTTTGTCTCCAAATTGCCAAAAAATGAACTGGGTGATGCAGCATGTCATTCACTTGAATCATATTCAGTAAAGACAAATTTCATCGCTCGAGGTGGAAACAGACTTGGGATTTATTTTCTCGAAACCGGTGCAGCAATGCGTCCCTCCAAAGTCATCTATGACCGAGCGAACTCAAGCATCGCAGATGCTGATCTTTCCGATTTTAATTTAGATGAGATCTTTAAAGATTGCACTTGGTTTCATTGGTCTGGGATTACCCCTGCTCTTTCAAAAAAAGCCCAAGCATTGGTCAAAGCCGCGTGTATCAAAGCCAAAGAAGTAGGTGCAACAATTTCTGTTGATCTCAATTACCGAAAGAAGTTATGGACACCGAAAGAAGCGCAAGAGGTGATGATCCCCTTAATGGCCTATGTCGATGTGTGTATTGGCAATGAGGAAGATGCTGAACTTGTCTTAGGCTTCAAGCCCAAACATGTCGATATCTCAAAAGGAGAACTCTCGGTCGATGCCTATCAAGCCATTTTTAAAGAGATGAAGGACATCTTTGGCTTTAAGATGATTGCAACGACACTCAGAGAATCATACTCTGCTACCAAAAACGGATGGAGTGCACTCCTCATGAAAGATAACCATTTTTATCTTTCGAAACATTATATGATTGATCCAATCATCGATCGTGTAGGGGGTGGAGATAGCTTCTCAGCAGGACTCATCCATGGACTCCTAACGATGAATCCTGAAAAAGCCATCGAGTTTGCTGTCGCTGCATCCGCGTTAAAACATACGATTCAAGGAGACTTCAATGTCGTATCTGAAAATGAAGTGATTCAGTTGATGAATGGTGATCAATCGGGGAGGGTCCAACGATGAAAGATAACAGAACAGTCACCCGTATTTTACAAGTTTTGGATTTGATTGCTAAACATGATGAAGGATTAACGTTAGGTCAAATCTATCGTATGCTTGATATCCCTAAAGCAACCGTTTATGATTTTCTACAAACCTTATATCATGCAGATGCCATTTATTATAAAGATCCACGTCTAAAGAATTATGTCATTGGGTCAAAGATGTTTGCGATTGGATCTGTCTATACGAAAAACTCTAATTTGATCGAAGCTTCTCAATTCGAACTTAAAGAGTTTGCAAATCGTCATGGAAGAACGGTGTTTATCACCAAGCGTGTCAATGACAAGATCGTTTATGTTTTTAAATATCAACCTCAGAATTCAAGAATTGTGACCCCTCAAGAAATTGGAAGTATCTCGAGCGATTTCCACAATAACCCTATTGGTTTATGCTATTTGGTGTTTGATAAAGCCGTAAGAGATTTATCTGTTCCACAAGCCGATCAAATAAAAAAAGATCGTTATCTATTCTCAAATCTTGATGATCCAGGTCATATATGTACCCTTGCTGCACCCGTATGGAACTTTGAAAAGCGGGTGGTCGGTGTCATTGTCGCTTCAGACCTTAGCCAAGATGGAAGTCAGCGGGATCAACTTGCCAAAGAATTCGTTCAAATTGCTGAACGCATCTCAAGACGACTAGGCTATTTAGGCTCATTCAATGATTAAGCTCGGCATTCGTGCGCATGACATTGGACGATTTTCAATGACTGAATTGGCCAAAAGAGCGGACGAACTTGGGTTCGATGGTCTACAGCTTGTCATTAAAAAAGCTTTGACTGAACCGATGGAAAACATCACATCTAGTGCACTGAAAAATGTCTTTAATAAGCCATTTATCATGATGTTAGGTGCTTACTTTAATCCTGTGCATCCTGATCCTAAAGAAGTGCTTGATGGCCAAAGATTTGCATCACAGCAACTGCGATTAGCCCATGATATAGGATGTTTATATGTGGGGACTGAAACGGGTTCTTACATGGGATCCCCCTGGGGATATGTCAAAGAAAATCATGAGGATCAAGCGCTATTATGTGTGGCTGATGTCTTTAAACCTCTTGTCGAAGATGCAAAAAATCTTGGTGTGTACTTTACCATTGAAGGCGCATATGCCCATGTGGCGCATACACCACACAGGTTAAAGCAACTCTATGATCTTCTTGGATCATCCTCTGTCAAGGTCATTTTAGATATTTTCAATTATCTTCATATCGATAATTATCAAGAGCATCTAAACATATGCAAAGCTGCACTTGACCTATTCAAAGATGATATTGTTATTGTTCATCTCAAAGACTTTATTGTTAAAGATCAGACCTTAAAACTTGTTGGACTCGGGCAAGGATTAATGAACTATGATGAAATTTTACCGTTGATTGTTGAGACTTTACCGAATGCCTATTTGATTTTTGAAGGTGTGACTGGGCAAGACATTTCGACAAGTTATCACTATATACACCATATACTCGAAAGGATTGAAAAACGATGAAAATGAATATTCGCTATAACAATCATCCCGATGATACCAA
>CAYLLL010000126.1:0-4142 GCA_964384655.1 uncultured Mariniplasma sp.
CGGTTTAGTTTTCCAAAATTATGCCCTTTATCCTCACATGACTGTGCGTCAAAATATTATGTTTCCTCTTGAAAATTTGAATATTAAGCGTACCGAAGCTGAAGATTTAGTCATGGAGATGGCAAAACTCGTCGGGATTGAAGATCAGCTCGATAAAAAGCCTTCACAACTTTCTGGTGGACAGCAACAACGTGTGGCGATTGCGCGCGCACTTGTTAAAAAACCTAGAGTACTCCTCTTAGATGAACCACTTTCTAACTTGGATGCACGTTTAAGACTCCAAACGAGAGAAGAAATTAAACGTATTCAACGTGAAACAGGAATTACCACGATCTTCGTTACTCATGACCAGGAAGAAGCGATGAGTATTTCTGATCAAATGGTCGTCCTCAATTACGGTGTTAAACAACAGATGGATGCCCCACAAGAAATGTATAATAACCCAGATAATCTATTTGTGGCACGCTTCTTAGGAAATCCTCCCATCAATACATTCGAAGGACATATTAAGTCTGGTAAAGTCATGGTTGGCGATGTTGTTTTAGGTGATTCAGAATTAAATGACGGTATCTATAACATTGGCGTAAGACCTGAAGATTTCAGAGTGGATCCCAACGGATTTGAAGTCGATGCACAAGATGTAGAACATATCGGTCGCGACACGATGATTCGTTTTACCATTGGCAACATCAACGTGCGTGCGCTCGTCGATTCTGACTCCGTCTATCAACAAAAAACGATTAAACTCGGTGTGAAGAAGGGTAAAGTACATTTATTTAGTAAGGAAACAGGACTTCACTTATGAGTACATTCAAGCTTGCGCTAAAGGATTTCATTTGGAAATTCCGCAGTCGCACCCATCACGTGATGGTCATCATCAATGACTGGATGGATAAGCACCACTTGAGTTTTATTTCACATATGCCTCATTGGTTTAAGTTTATTCTATTCGTCATTCCAGCATTTATTCTTTTAGGTATTTTCACCTTTTACCCCATCTTCAATTCGTTTATTATTTCCTTTTACACAGGCTATAACATTCAGACCAATGAATTTAGTGGCTATACCTTAGCGGGAAACTATTTAACCGTATTAAGACATGCTAATTTTAAACAAGCCGTGTTTAACACGGGAATCATCGTGTTGGTTTCAGTGCCTATCGCTGTTCTCTTGAGTTTACTCATCGCGGTCGCGATGAACGCGATTAAACCACTCAAAGGATTCTATCAAACGATTTTCTTCTTACCTTACGTCACGAACTCAATCGCTATAGGACTTGTGTTCGCGTATATGTTTAAAGGGAACTCCAATGATTTAACGAATCTAGGGTTAGCGAATCAAATCATTTCTTGGTTTGGGGGTCAACCCATCGTTTGGGTCGGTGTAGGAGCGACTTTCTGGTCAGCAATGTCCGTTATCTTGATTTATTCCGTTTGGAATGGATTAGCATTTAAGATTATTGTCTTCCTTGCAGGTATTCAAGGCATCGATAAGCAATATTATCAAGCCGCTCAAATCGATGGTGCAGGACGTTATAAATCCTTTAAACGCATTACAGTACCTTTGATTTCACCCATGATTTTCTATATTTTAATCACGTCAGTCATCGGTGCATTTAAGACATATTCATCGGTTGTTGCGATCATTAACCGTGAAGGGTTAATCACCACAGGGGCTACGGGAACGATTAATTTAAAAACGATTGTCTTCTATATTTATGATTACATCGGACTTGCTGCGTTGGATGGCATGATGTCACTTGCGTCTGCTGCAGCGATCATCTTGTTCTTGATCATCTTGGTGTTTACGGTTGTCCAACTCCAAGTGGGCAAACGCCGTGTTCACTACTAAGGAGGTAAGAACATGAAACGATATACTAAAAAGATTCGTAAGCTCGATTTATTCGCGACATTGTTTGATCTTCTATATGTGATTTTGGGCATTTATGCACTCGCACACCTCTTTATTATCCTTGAAGAGCCTACGCTCATCACGGATGTCGTCAATACCAACTATACGGTATTAGGATTTACATTTGATCAACCCACAATGAATGCATTGATTTCCATTCTTATCGGGTATCTCGTGGTGTTTGTTCCTCTCACATTCAGCAATTTCAAGCGGATACGTAGTAAAGATGTCATTGAAATGGATGAATGGACGTATCGAACACAAATGCTTTATGCATTCATGAGTTTGTTTACTTTGAATCTAGGGTCATCCATCATTCGCTTCTTGAATACCTTTGAAATTATGCAAATTGTCAAAGGCTATGGATTTAAAGGATTCATTGACAGCATCGGCAAGAGCATTTCCCGATTATTGAGTGGGGAAACGTTTAGAGACATGGCTGAACGCCGTGAAAAACAGAAGGAAATGTCAAGTTCTCAAATCGATTTAGAGAAAGTGGCACGACGTGATGTCTTAGTGAAATTGGTGTCTACGGTGACCATGTACACATTCTTGACACTTATTGCACTATTCATCTTCATCCCCTTCTATTGGATGCTCATCACTGCATTAAAAACCAATGTGGAATTAACCACGTTCTTAAATCCTCGTTTCTTTATCAATATTAGAGAAATGCAATGGGTGAACTTCAAAGTTGCACTCACACGGTTTAATTTCTGGCAATATATCGTCAATACGTTTGTTGTAGGGATTTTATCGATGTTAGGAACAGTCACTACCACGATCTTAGCGGCATTTGCATTCTCAAGACTAGAATTCAAAGGTAGAGATTTCATCTTCTCCATTCTCTTAATGACGATGATGATTCCTGGTGAACTCTATACCATCACGAACTATATTACCGTGAGTAATTTAGGTTGGATCAATACGCGTTATGCACTGATCTTCCCCTTCATGACCTCTGTCTTCTATATTTTCTTCTTAAGACAATCATTCAGACAGATTCCTGATACCCTCTATCGTGCTGCACAAGTCGATGGTTGTGGGGACTTCAAGTACTTACAACGCGTCATGATTCCCATCGCACGTCCAACCATTACCACCATCACCATTTTATCTGCCATCGGCGCATGGGATGCCTACATTTGGCCACAACTCGTCGCACCCGCAGAAAAAAATTGGCTGATTTCCGTGGCTTTACGTTCAACAAGCTTCGTCGTTGGACAAGGCTCCGATGCACGTCCCGTCTATAATATTCAATTAGCCGCGACAGCACTCGTCACCGTTCCGCTCTTAATCGTCTTCTTCTCCCTTAAAAAATACATCATTGCTGGTGTGGGTAGAAGCGGGACGAAAGGATAATATTAAAAAGATCATTTTAACAGGAGGAAAAAATGAGAAAAATAATCTTTGTTGTTTTAGCAATGTTCAGCGTACTTGCGCTCTCTGCATGTGCTCAACAACGTAATGAAGCACCTGTATTTTCAGGTGTGGTCACCAACCCTGTCATTGAACAAGGCGATGCATACGATCCCCTTGATGGCGTGACTGTGGAAGATGATCGTGATGGCGATCTCACCGATCAAATCGAAGTATCAGGATATGAACCAGGAGATAACAATTTCCCAGGAACATACACGATTACATTAACCGTAACGGATGCTGATGGCGAAACCGCAACGGCAACCATTACCTTGACGGTCAATAGTACGACCAATGCGCTTCCACCAACACTTAATGGTGTCGTCGCTAACCAAGTGTACTTTATCGGTTCAGGTGACTATGATCCCAAATCAGGCGTCACTGCAACAGACCCCGTCGATGGCAATATCACCAATTTAATTGAAGTCGTCGGTATCTACTTACTCGATACACCAGGTGTGTATAACATCACGCTCCGTGTAACCAATAACGCGGGTATTCGTGCAAGTGCAACCATTCGTCTTGAAGTTAAGCAAAGTGATATCCCCTTAACCTTAACCACTGACCCAATCACCATTACTTTATGGCATGCAATGGGTGAAGCTAACCAAGCATTACTTCAAAAATATGCGGATAGTTTCCAATTACTTTATCCTAATGTTACGGTTGAAATTCCAGCAGGTGCAGGGAACTATGATACCTTAAAGAGCAATATGATCAATGCGATTACCGCAGGTGAAATGCCCAATATGGTTCAAGCATATCCTGACCATGTCGCTGAATACTTAAATGGTAAAGCTGTTCTCAAC
>CAYLLL010000127.1:0-4130 GCA_964384655.1 uncultured Mariniplasma sp.
ATCGTAATTATCAGTATCAAGGAGATCATGTGATATTTGAGACTAGACTTATCATCAATGATCATGAAACCAAGGGATCAACCCTTCTCTATCCTTATGGTAAAGATGAGTTAAAAAAGATGATAGAAAATCATCGATTAAAAGCGATGTGTTTCCAAAACCTAAGTCTTGAATCTTGGTCCATCCAGAGTTCACATCAAACATGGCTGATCACACACGTACCTAAGGGGTAAATACCCCTTTTTTTATGCAAATAGTTCGCTATTTATTTAGTTTTATGATAATTTATCAATGGATGAAAGGATGGATGAACATGCCCTCATTAAAAAAAGAAATTGGTTTATTTGGTGGAATATCAATACTTGCTGGAATCATGATAGGTTCTGGTATCTTCGTTTTTGCAAGTCTTGTTATGGTGGAAGTAGGTTATGCGCTTGGCTTATCCCTTTTAGCATGGATTATTGGAGGTGTCATTACTCTGTTTTCAGGATTAACATACGCTGAACTAGGGACAATGTTTCCACAAACCGGTGGATACTACGTTTATCTTCGACAAGCGTATGGGAAAAAGGTCGCGTTTTTAAGTGGTCTTATGAACTTTGTGTTGATCAGTTCAGGAAGTATTGCATTACTCTCATTAGTTTTTGCTGAGATTTTATCGTATATGTTTCCAATGAGTCAAATCGTCGTTCGTTTAATTGCTGTCGCATTAATTATCTTATTATCTATCGTTAATTATCTAGGTGTCAAAGTGGGATCCACGATTCAAAAAGTTTTCTTAGTGATCAAAGTCTTACCCATTATAGCTATCATCTTCATTGGATTATTCATGGGTACTGAAACCGTGAATCTCGGTTTTATTCCACAAGGATCACCTTCATTCTTTGCTGTTTTACCGATGATTGGATTTGGTGTGGTAGCAACCCTTTGGGCGTATGAAGGATGGACCAATCTGAATACTGTTGCAGGAGAAATGAAAGATGTGAAGCGTGATTTACCTAAAGCCCTAACATTTTCTATTGTGGGTGTAACATTGCTTTATGTTTTGTTTATCGTTTCACTCTATCGTATTATCCCATTCAGTACACTTGCTTCTTTAGGTAGTGATGCGAATCTTCCAATTCTCGCCATGATGACCACCTTTGGTAATGTTGGAATGACTTTAATTTTCGTTGCTGTTATGATCTCCATCTTTGGTGCACTTAATGGTTCAGTGATGGTCTTCCCAAGAGTCTATTATGCCATGGCAGAAGATGGAACATTCTTCTCAAAATTTAAAACATTAGATAGCAAATATCAGACACCAAGTTTTGCGATTATTGGATCAGGACTCATGGCAATTTTATTACTTGTCTTCAATGTCAGGGACTTATTAACCTTTGTGGTTTTCGGAGGACTTATCTTTAACACGTTGATCTTTATTTCGGTGTTCCTCTTTAGAAAAAGACTTCCTCAGCACGATAGACCCTACAAAATTCCCTTATATCCAGTCATTCCTGTGATTGCGATTATCGGTATGGTTGGTTTAATGATTACTACGTTAATTTCAAGCCTAGTGCCATCGCTGATTGGGTTAGGCGTATTAGTTATTGGTTATTTTGTATACGATTTCGTATTCAAAGCGAAAAAATAGCACCTTTCGGTGCTTTTTTTATGCGTGTTCAATGGTTAATTGATCTTCATTAACGACCATTTTATACATTTGATGAGGGATGATCAATCCTTCAATCATTTTCATAGCAACCAGTGTTTCGACATGTCTTTGGATGAAACGTTTGAGAGGACGAGCTCCATATTCATCATTAAAACCATGTTTAATAATGAATTTTTGAACATCTTCACCAAAGGTGATATGAAGGTTTTTTTCTTCAAGACGTTTCTCAAGATCGTGAAGCATTTTATTCGCAATCTCAACTTGTACTTTAAGAGATAAAGCATTGAAAATGACGATTTCATCAATACGATTGATAAACTCAGGTTTGAATTTTGTTTTAACTAGGTTCATCACCTGTTTTTGTGCTTCTGGATCATAACTCAACAAAAATTCACTGCCAATATTAGAGGTGAGGATAATAATGGTATTTTTAAAATCTACGGTTCTTCCCTGATTATCCGTGAGTCGACCATCTTCTAAAATTTGTAGAAGAATGTTAAACACTTCAGGATGGGCTTTCTCAACCTCATCAAAAAGAATGATGGAATAAGGTTTGCGTCTGACAGCTTCGGTTAACTGTCCACCTTCATCATAACCCACATATCCAGGAGGAGAACCAATCAAACGTGAGACACTAAATGATTCCATGTATTCACTCATATCGATACGAACCATTTGATGCTCACTATCAAAAAGCGCTTCAGCAAGGGATCGAGCGACTTCAGTTTTTCCGACACCAGTAGGGCCTAAGAAGAGGAAGGATCCAATCGGACGATTTTCATCTTTAATGCCTGCACGTTGTCTGATAATCGCATCAGTGATGAGTTTCAACGCATGATCTTGACCAATCACACGTTTTTTAAGAGTCTCTTCGAGATGTAATAACTTTTCTTTATCGCCACTCATAAGTTTGGAGATGGGGATTTGTGTCCACTTCGAAACGATTTCAGCAATCGACTCTTCGGTGACAACTTCAGTGATCAATCGACCATCTTGTTGGTTATCGATGGTGAGTTGATTAATCTCTTTTTCTAAAGCAGGAATTTTTGAATATTGGAGCTCTGCTGCTTTTTGATAATTGCTATCATTAAATGCATTTTGCAAATCATTTCGCATGATTTCTAACTGACTCTTTTTCTTTTTGATTGCATCAATTTGTTCTTTTTCTTCATTCCATTGGGTACGCAAGTGCTTTTCTTGTTGTTTTAAATCATTGATTTCAACTTTAAGTTTGACTAAACGTTCTTTGGAGATTGGATCAGTTTCTTTATCTAAAGCTGTTTTTTCAATCTCAAGTTGCATTAAACGCCGTAAAACATTATCAAGTTCAACGGGCATGGAATCGATTTCCATACGGATCGATGCACACGCTTCATCGATTAGATCAATCGCCTTATCGGGTAAAAAACGATCTGAAATGTAGCGATTGGATAGCGTTGCTGCTGCGATGATAGCTGGGTCCGAGATATGGACACCATGATGCGCTTCAAAACGTGATTTAAGACCACGTAAAATGCTTACTGTATCCGTCACAGTGGGTTCATCAATCATGACCTTTTGAAAACGGCGTTCCAAAGCTGAATCTTTCTCAATATATTTTCGATACTCATTGAGTGTTGTCGCTCCTACACAGTGCAACTCTCCACGAGCCAACATAGGTTTGAGCATGTTAGATGCATCCATCGCTCCATCGGCGCGACCTGCACCGACAATCGTGTGAAGTTCATCGATGAAAAGAATGATTTCACCATTGGACTCTTTGATCTTATTTAAAACAGCTTTAAGTCTTTCTTCGAATTCACCACGGAATTTCGCACCAGCCACAAGTGCCGCAAGATCGAGTTCATAGATTATTTTATTTTGTAGTCCTAAAGGCACGTCTTTATCAACGATACGACGCGCTAATCCTTCAACAATCGCGGTTTTACCTACGCCAGGTTCCCCGATGAGCACGGGGTTGTTTTTAGTTTTTCTTGATAGTATTTTGATGACACGGCGAATTTCATCTTCACGTCCTATGACGGGATCGATTTTGCCTTGTTTGACAGCATCAACGATATTTCGACCGAATTTATCAAGAACTTTAGGGTCTTTGCTGTAATCATCCATTTGTGTAAAGTTCATCATAATCCTCCTTTTGGCAGTCCATATAACCGATTGCCAACCCTATTATAAAATAGAAAATTAGCACTGTCAACTAATAAGTGCTAAATTCACATAATCCCCCATCGTTATGATATAATGGATATACGTCGGAGGGTTATGATGATCAAGGTTATGTTTGTCTGTTTAGGTAATATCTGCCGATCACCCATGGCAGAAGGACTATTTAAGAAAATGATTAAAGATCAAGGTTTAGAAGATCGTTTTGAAGTCGAATCAAGAGCAACCTCTCGATATGAAATTGGGCGACCTCCTCATCCGGGAACCCAAGCGATATTATCCAGAGAAGGTGCACAACTAAAAGATAAACGTG
>CAYLLL010000128.1:0-4042 GCA_964384655.1 uncultured Mariniplasma sp.
AGAATCTGAAAACTTCAAGACTTCATAAGTAAAAAACATAGCTTTGCTATGCTTTTTGTCGTTTGTTAAACACATGAACGGGTAAATACACGAGATGAAAGAGCATAAAGATCGAAATCACGAAACCAATCACCCAAAACGATCCTAAAAAAGAGTACATGAACGACACTTCATGAGGAACTTCTCTTAAGAATAAATGATTGGTATCAAGTAAATAATTGAGTGGATACATCACACACGCATAGAGAAACAAAGCTAAGGATGATTTCAAAAGATCTTGGTAATTAAATGTGTACTTTTTCACGATGAGAAGATAGAGATTAGCGGTTAAAAATAACCCATGATTTCCAAAATAGTGAAGATAGCGAAAATGCGGGAACGTATAGTTTAAATCAGCGATTAAAAGCGATAACAGTGCCCCTGAAATCGCCCATGGAAAAATCAAGCGAAAAACGCGTTCATTTCCTGTCCATAGGACATAAGAGGTTACATACATGGATAATGCACAAACCCCTAAAGGCAATAACGATAAATCAGGGATTCCTCTTGAAAAGACCCATCCATAATAGGTGAATTCAAGAACAAGCATGAGGATGGCTGTTCCCCGTCTTAGATAGATATCAAGTTTATCACTGATCTTCTTTCGATAAACGATCATAACCCCATTTAAAAGTAGAAAAAACACGATGGCTAAGCCATGAGCAAGTCCAAACCAAGTAAAACCTTGATACGCTTCGTTAAACATTTATATCACCTTTTATTTGATCTATGCAATTTAATTATAAATGTCTTCAATCAGTTTGTATACAGTGGATGCAGACTTAAGATCATAGATTGCAATCTCACTAACACCTAATTGTTCCATCTTTTTGCTTTTTAGTGTTTCATGACCAGTTTTTGCGTTTATTGTTGCTTTTTTGAAGAGTGGAACAAAGTGCTTTTTAATCAATTCTATATTTGACTTATCATAGCTATCGATTTGGATTTTAGCTTTTGCTAGTACTTTCTCAATCTGAGATGAATATTGACTTCGCATCATATCTTGAGTAAAGATTTCATAGTGGCATAATAACCATACCTCAAATGCTTCATTTGAACAAGCAATTCGGATATTCTTATATTGACTAGCTAGTTTAAAAGCGGGTTTAACTTTATCTTGTCTATGAAACTCATCTATATCAAACACAACCCAAATATGATGGAACTCATCTAACAAAGTAATCGCTTGTTTCACTAATTTTAAAGGATCACCATTGTAAAACTTTACTTTAACACTATAAATAGATTTTTGTTTTTTTTTGAGTTCCTCAAAATATGTTTTTTCAGCATTTTGTCCATTAGTAATGATTAGAACATCATTATTTGGTTTTAACTGATTTTGTTTTCGCATGCTAAATATCCTCGTTGAAATTAGGAAGATCAGAATAAAAACCTTTTAAATATTTTTTACTATATAGATCAGATTTTCTTACATTTTTGAAATCAGATAAGCTAACAAGTTTACTTTCTCCATACTCATTTTTTGAACAAAAATAAATTTGATCTCTTCGCATATTACTATCCATTAACATGATATTATGAGCAGTACTAATCAATTGACCATTTTTCCTATTTTTTGTCATTGAATTAAATAGCTGCAAAATATGATCCGCTAGTAAAACATGGAATTTTGAATCAAGTTCATCTAACAATAAAACTCTTCCTTCATCCAAAGCTAATAAAATCCAACCTAAGTAATAGAGTAACTTCTTAGTCCCTTCTGAATTGAAACCCGAATTACGCAGCATATAGACTTCTTTTTTACCTACAGTTTTATGATTCTGATCGTAAACATTAAATATTGTCTTTACATCCAATCGATCAAGTCCTTCTAGATTTGCATTGATTTGTGTCGGCAATAATAAGGATTCTTCAAGTGATTTAGCATTGATTGTGCCATCTTTTGACAAGATTCTCTCTTTATAGATTTCAAAATCCTCAATACCAAGATCTGCTTGTTTCATCATCTTAAGTGCATCTTCATAATATTTTCGATTTTTGCTTTCGTAGATTAAAAAAGTATTAATGTTCTCCTCGAATACGATAACCAATTTTTGAAACCATTGAATCGTGTCATGGAAAGCACGAGTAATTTCATTTGAGAATTGGTAATTACCTGCGATTGAAATAAAAAGCGTTAATGGATTAAGTTTGACAAGGCTGGAGGTCGATTTAGGCATCCCAGCAATAATTAATTGATTTGACTCTCTTTTAAACACATTGGTAATTCGTTCTACTCTTTTATATAAGTATTCAGAAACAATACTTTTTTGATTAATAGTAAAACCATAACGATAGAATGTATCATTACTAACAAATTCGATTTCAAAAAAGGAATCGTGCTTCATTGAATCTTTATAAAATGAAAACTCTTCATTAACTTGAATAATACTCTGAGGAATAACAACCTGAGAGAATAGAACCGCGTCTCTCATGTATTTGATACCTTTGAGAATGTTTGACTTACCAGAAGCATTAGGACCATAGATGATTGCTGACTTTAATAATTCATTTTCATCTTTTGGTAAAACACCAGGTTTTACATAAAAAGTATTAATGCTTCGTAATTCATCATCTTTTGTAGCCTGTAATGAAAAATTGGTTTCCGTGAAATATGAACGAAAATTCTTGGTTCTGAAATTAATTAACATAATATCACCTTCATGAGTATATATTAACACAAAATCAATAAATAAAACACCTAATTTGCAAAAAATTAACAAAAAAGGTGTTTTAACATTATTCATCAATCAATTAATGTTTTTCCTTGATATTTCGCAACCTGCTTAACATCTTTATCCCCACGACCCGATAAATTCACGACGATAATCGTATCTTTGGGTAATGTTTTCGCTCGCTTGATCGCTTCAGCCACCGCATGTGAAGATTCAATCGCAGGAATAATTCCTTCCTTTTTTGAAAGGTATTCAAAGGCTTCAATCGCTTCTAAGTCGGTGGCTGAGGTATATTCAACGCGTCCGATTTCTTCTAAATAGGCATGCTCAGGACCTACTCCGGGGTAATCAAGACCCGCTGAAATCGAATAGACAGGAGAGATTTCACCATTCGGTTCCAATAATACCTTCGTATTCATGCCATGAATGACCCCGGTTTGTCCTAATGTCATGGTTGCTGCATGTTCTTTGGTCTCAAGGCCACGTCCTGCAGCCTCAACACCCACAAGTTTTACATCTTTAACATCTAAGAAGTCCGCAAACGCACCGATGGCATTGGATCCACCACCCACACAGGCGATAACCATATCGGGTAAACGTCCTTCTTTTTCTAGCATTTGTGCTTTGATTTCTCGTGAAATCACGCTCTGAAAATCTTTGACCATCACAGGATAGGGATGGGGTCCCACTGCTGATCCGATCAGATAAAAGGTCGTATCGAGTTCTTCACTCCACGTCATCAGTGCACTATCAACCGCTTCTTTAAGTGTTCTTAAGCCAAATTGAACTGGGACGACTTTCGCACCTAAAAGTTCCATCCGATACACATTGAGCGCTTGTTTTTCACAATCGACTGCTCCCATGTGAATTTCACAATCCATCCCAAAAAGAGCTGCAGCGGTTGCTGTAGCCACCCCGTGTTGTCCTGCTCCTGTTTCAGCGATGAGTTTCTTTTTTCCCATCTTTTTCGCTAATAACGCTTGACCTAACACGTTATTGATCTTATGAGCTCCGGTATGGTTTAAATCTTCACGCTTCAAATAAATCTTCGCACCACCCAAATCTTCCGTCATATTCTTTGCATAATAAAGCAAACTCGGACGACCTGCATACTCATTGAGTAACGTTTTAAATTCATTTAAAAACTCTGGATCCTGCTTATACGTGTTATAAGCCTCTTCAACTTCTTTGACCGCCTTTAAAATGTGGTCAGGGACAAACTGTCCGCCAAACTTGCCAAACTCCATCCTCTTTTCCTTTCCGTCTTTGGGATCGTCAAGTGGGTACAAAAAAAAGCCTCTCGTCTCTTTATGGGACGAGAAGCTCGT
>CAYLLL010000129.1:0-4041 GCA_964384655.1 uncultured Mariniplasma sp.
TTGTCTGGATGGCTCCAGCTTTTTTTAATCCTCTAGCTGTGCCTGTAAGATTACCTCCTCCAGCATTCGTACAGATCACAAGTTCTGGATATTTATGTTCTTCACGAATCATCTGTTCAGCAATCTCATAACCCAATGTTTCAATTCCCATGACACCGTAGGGTGAATAGAGTGAGGCATTAAAATAGCCAGTTTCTTCGAGTAAATTTAAAAATTGATAAAAGAGTTCAGGACCAACCGAAAGTTGAACGACTTCTGCTCCATAAGCTTGACACGCTCTTGCTTTTTCGATGATTTCAGGTTGTCCAACCCCATTGGAGTCATAACACTCTTGGACGATGATACACTTTAATCCTTCTCTTGCTGCTAAGGCTGCAACAGCAGCTCCGTAATTACCTGAAGTGGCTGCAATGACTCCTTTAAAGCCGAGTTTTTTTGCTTGATGAATGGCCATCGCTGCACGACGTGCTTTGAATGAACCCGAAAGATTAAGGGCTTCATCTTTAAGGAAGATACGAGCACCATACCCTGGTTCAGCAAGTTTACGTGCGTAAGCAGAAAGACGCTTGAGCTCAATCAAAGGTGTGTTTCCTATATTGTTTTGTTTTTGAATCTTGATGACATCCTCTAAATCATATCCTGTGGAACCCATCATTTTTTCATAGTCAAATCCAATTCCAGGAAGTTCAAATTGTTCATAGTCGAGTTTTAGAGCTTTTCGCATAATCTCGTTTTTCCGGTTCATCACATCTTGATAACTCATGATAGATCCTCCGTTTCTTTTAAGATGATGTTTCGTATCTCTGAAATGATAGGGACAAAATGACCAAAATTATGCGAAAAATACGGATTGATCTGAACGAGAATGCCCCGCTCTACCCGCTTAGATGGGGTCATTATTTCCACCATATCGCCTAAGTTTGCAGGTTTCATTAAGTATCCACGAATTCGCATTTCAAAAGGGACTCTTCTCGTTTCAATAGGAAGATGGGGTGCACGTTCTTCGGGAGTGAGGATCATCCGATATATTTCAACATACGTCATGGCTTCAATCATTTTTTTACCTCCACTGACATAAAAAAAGGAACGAACATCTGTAAGCGCTTACTCTAATGATATGATACCATTTTCAGCCATTTTTGTATAGCCCCTCACGCGCAAATAGAAAAAAATAGGAAATCTTTTTGAAGATTTCCTAATCGTATTCTAGTGTTCAATGAGATCGCGCATATCGCCTAATATCGCTCTGGGAACGGGTAAATCAATCATGGTTTTGAGTCCTGGCTTCGCGTTGATGACATGCGGAATCATGTTGACACACATTGCAATAGTTCCAATACCTCCATTAATTTCGGGGGTTATCGCCATATGGATATTAGGTGTGCCTTTTAGTGTAATATAATCCCCCGTATGGGTTCCTTCCATCTCAGGTTCGATTTGTTGGGGATGCATCATATCAATGAAAACATTCCCATTAACTAATCCTTGTCCAGTCATATTGATCCCTGCGACATGTCCCGCTTTTGCTTCACCATAGGTGCTTTTCCGATCAATGGTCGTGACAATAGGTTCCATTTGTTGTTGAAAGTCATCAAGTTTAACCCCAAGAGCATCTGCAATCATCATGACGGATTGATGAAATCCTACATGTCCTGCAAGTTTCTCATCTGCCACTAAATGATGATATTCACCTAAAGATAGACCTACACCTTGTTCATGCATGACCGTGGGTCCAAATGGAGACAACGAGTTGACACGTTTAGCCGCAATATGCTCAACATCTACCATGGTACCAGAAAGTGCAACAACGAGTAAATCCATAATAAATCCAGGATTAATGCCCGTGCCAAGGACGGTGACGTTGAATGCTTTGGCAAGATGATCTATTTGTTTAGCGAGTTCAGGTTCACTCGCCATTGGGTATGCCATTTCCTCAGCTGTACTGATAAGATTGATGCCATACGAAACAACTTTCTTGATTTTCTCATATGCACCTTTAACAAAACTGTCGGTACAAAGTAAAACAATATCGGGTCGATGATGATTCAATATCCCATCGATGTCTGATTGAATTATGACTTCAGGATGATCGGTTTCAACGTCAATCAGTGTGCGAATATCGACACCGATGATGGCTGGATTCACATCACATACGCCTGTAATTTCAACACCTTTTTTGAGCATGAGCATTTGAGCCATTCCACGACCCATAGCGCCAAAACCCCAAATCACTACTTTGACTTTATCCATAAAAATCCTCCATTATTGAACTTCATCAAAATATCGTGCTAAGGTAAATAGAAAGTCAGATAGACGATTGATATATTGAAGTGAGTATTCATTGATAGGTTGATCTTCACCAAGTCTTACCAATTCGCGTTCGGCTCGTCTGACTGTGACGCGAGCAAGATTAAGCCATGTCCCCGCCTTGGTTTGATCGAGTTTGATAAAACGAGTCAAAGGTTTTAAAAAGCTATCGTAATGATCGAGTCTTGATTCAATCCAACTGACATTTTCTGATGTGGTGATGGATTTCTCTGGATCATTCAACGCAATCTCATGTGCCATGGAAAATAGATGCGCATGAATTTGATCTAAGTCTTTGATCACTTCTTCGATGCGAATATAGTGTTTTGCCATGAGAATGACACCCATGGATTCATCGAGTGTTCCGTTCACCATCATGTGTTGGTCGGCTTTACTGACGCGTTTATTGAATAAATCGGTTTGCCCTTTGTCTCCGCGCTTGGTATATATTTTCATGGATACATCATCCCTTCTTTTTCTTTTCTTTCGGTATGGGTAAAGCCTCATAAGTCATGATGATCAGTTTCCATAAACGCTCACGATCATCCGTATCTTCGATCAAAAAATAAGGCTTGCCTTTGTCGTAGAAAGACTCATATTGAGGATTCATTAAAAAAGTTTTCCCTACGTCGGTGGGTTTGATATAAAGTTTATTATCAGCAAGAACTCCCACCATTTTTTCTTTATAAAACACACCATATTCACCAAACATTTTTTTAAATGTCATATATCCTAATGGTGCACATTGGTCTTGAATATAATCTTTAAAATCAGCGCTGGTCATGATGAAAATCCATCCTTCCATAAACTGTCGTTAACCAAATGACAAGCACAATCCAAAACAGACGTTCTGTAAATCCTGCAATGGAAGGAATCAGTATGGGAAGAAACGCACTGATGAACATGATGAGTGCAAAACTCAAGTTCATCAACCGCAATCTCTCAACTTTCACTAAGAATACATGAAGTAAAGCAGCGAGGACAACCGCACCTTGAGCGATATATAAAGCATAGAAGTGATATTCTGTGAGCATCTCATCACTCGAATCAACGTTCCATAACCCCATAAGCATCAGGGCAATTCCAAAAACCATCATCGGTAATAAAAGCGAAGGGGGAAGATCCTCTTTTTGCTTAAACCATCCGACCACGAGTAAAATGAGGATACCAAAACCCATCCATCCGTAGTTAATCATCCAACTATAGGTTAATCCTTGTTCACCTAACCATGAGATATGATCTCTAATGACATCGTATCCACTTGGGGCAAACATGATTGCAACGAGTTGAACAATAAGAAAAAATATGAGGGGAATTAACCAAGGTGTCCATCTAAAGCGGTGCATTTTCAACATATATTCCTCCTTTGAGAGGTTATTTCTATTGTACCACATCCATGCCCCTAGGCATTATGCAGGTACTTTAACTTTAATCCCTTTGGATTTTAGTTTCTTCACAGCAAACGAAGCGACATCAAATGCATATTTCTTTGGACCAAACCCTGCATCGTAACCCAGTTCTTTGGCCAGTGAATGATGAATTCTCGGTCCACCAATGATGACAATAAAATCATCACGTCGGTTTTCTGCTTCGAGAAGTTCAATGAAGGCTGTTAAATTTTGAACATGGACGTCTTTTTGTGTGACAGTTTGACTGATTAAGATCACATCAGCTTTCATTTCAATCGCTTTTTCTAAAAGGACTTCGTTATCGACTTGTCCCCCTAAATTGATC
>CAYLLL010000130.1:0-3994 GCA_964384655.1 uncultured Mariniplasma sp.
ATCGTTTTTCCCTTCAATCGCTTGTATCTTTAGGACTCGTTTTCATTCTCTTTATCATGAATATCACGTATCCGAGTGAAGATGAAACCATTTTTGCATCGGATACTTACCTCTATACTAGTGTTTTTTCAAAACGTGACTTTGCGAAACATTTTGGATTCTTCCACTTGATGGGAAGAGATTTGGTGGACACGATGATTCCGATGATCTCTACTCCATCCGATCAAGAAAAGATTGAATCGCTATTAAATTCGTTAGAGAAAACACCATCTGTCCATGAACATGTCGGTGAATTTGAAGGAAAAAATCTTGTATTTATACTTGCTGAATCCTACGATGAAATCGCATTAGATCCAATCCTCACACCTCATCTATATCGTTTGAAAACTGAAGGGTATCATTTTAGTCAACATTACACGCCCGTCTTTCAACGAACCACGAGTGATACAGAGTTTATTTTTAATACAGGTTGGATTCCTTCTATTGAAGATGGACCCACGGTCTCTATTTTTAAAGAAAACACGTATGCTCAATCCCTAGCCAACCGCTTTAATGAAAAAGGTTATCTCACTCAAGCATTTCATGGAAATTACAAAGAATTTTATGGACGTCATATCGTGTATGAAAACTATGGATATGATGCTTTTTATGGACGTGATGAACTTGAACTAGACGCGATTGATGGTCGTTTTGATGCCCGTTTTTTTGAACAAGCGAAAGATCTCATTTTACCTGAAAACGTCCCCTTTATGAGCTTTATTATTACCTTTTCGGGTCATTCTCCCTATAATGAGCACCATGATGTAGGTCAAGCCAATTATGATCAAGTCAACTTGATGTATCCTGAGATCCCAGAAGAACTCAAGTATTACTATGCAGTTCAAGTTGAACTCGATAAGATGGTTGGTCTTTTATTCGATTCACTCGATGAAAAAGGATTGCTCGATGAAACCGTCATCTTGTTATCGGGTGATCATTATCCCTATACCATGTCTCAGTCGATTTATGAAGACTATTCAGGTCATCGTTTGGATTATGAAAAATATCAAGGAAATCTCTATCTTTGGTCGAGCTCAGTAACACCTCAAACCATTTCTAAACAAACCACATCGTATGATATCTTACCGACACTATCCGTCCTCTTCAATTTAAGTGAGAATGAGATTGAACTTGGTCATGACATGTTTTCATCGATCGTCACACCGGTTTATACAAAACATTATGCCTATATAATGAATCACGATTATATCATACTCTCGGATAGCACTTCCTCAAATCTACTCGAAAATAAACGTATCGCTCAGCATTACTTGCTTGCAAAACTGTTATTAAGAACAAATTATTTTGCCGATTGAACGTCAATTTCCTTTCTTGACAGCAAGCCTAATTCAAGGTATAATCAAAGTGTAATTTAAGCGTATCTAGAGTTCGAGAGCAAAGTGATGAAATGCGAGAATCTGCATTTTTACTTTGCTATTTATTTTACTTGGAGGAAAAGAATGTTTTATAACCAATCCGTTATTCCAGCAATCAGTAATCATAGTGAACTCCGTGCGTTTTTAGATCACCATCTAACGTATGGCATTTTGATGAACTTTCAACTTGCCCAACTCCCTGATTTAGTGAATCAAATGAAAGAGCATCACAAGAAAGTCCTCATTCACTCAGAATTAATCAAAGGATTATCTTCTGATGAATATGGCGCGATCTATCTCATTCAAACACTCAAAGTGGATGGGATTATCACCAGTAAGCCAAAAGTGATTGAAGTCTGTAAAAAACGAAAGGTGATGGGGATCTTACGCTTTTTCTTAAAAGATTCCATCTCATTAGCTCAAAGCTTAGATGTAGTGCAAAAAACAAAGCCCGATTATCTCGAAGTGCTTCCTGCACTCACGATTGACATCATTCCTGAGATAAAACAAGCGGTGACTTGCGATATTTTGATGGGAGGACTCATCAGAACCAAAACTCAAATTGATCAATGCCTTGAGGCTGGAGCGATTGCTGTCACAACATCAAATCCTAAACTTTGGTATTAAGTTAGTTATAAAAGTTAATCAATAAAAAGAGTCCAGAGAAAAGTAATGTTTATCATTATTTTTCTCTTTTTTTACTTGAAAGGAGCAACTATGTACGATTATATCATTATTGGATCAGGCGTGATCGGATCACTGATCGCGCGAGAATTATCACGTTATGAGGTGAGTATTCTCGTTTTAGAAAAGGAAAACGATTTGGCGACGCATCAAACGACTGCGAACAGTGCTATCATCCATTCGGGTCATGATCCGAAACCTGGCACACTGAAAGCGAAACTTTGTGTCGAGGGAAACAAATTATACCACGACCTAAAAAAGGAACTGGATGTTCCCTTATTGTATACGGGGGCTTTTGTTGTCGCACACGATGAGAAAGAGGAACGCATGCTTGAAGATCTTTTAAAACAGGCATACACCAATGGTGTTCCAGAATCTTTCATCTTAGATAATGCAGAAGCCAGAGCTCAAGAACCCAAATTAGCCCCATCGATCACAAAGGTATTATCGTTACCAACAACCATGGTGACGTTCTCATGGGAAGTTGCACTCGCTGCCATGGAAAATGCTCTTAAAAACGGAGCTTCGTATCAAAAAAATGCGGAAATCACCTCCATTAAAAAAATGGATGAAGGTTTTGAAATCACAATCAACCACAATCAAACCTTGCAGTCAAAACATGTGATCAATGCTGCGGGTGTCATGAGTGATGTGATCGCCCATATGATTGAACCTGATTTTGAAGTGACGATTACACCTCGACGTGGTGAATACTTCGTCATCGATAAAAAGGTTAAAGGTTTATTTGACCATGTGATCTATCCTTTACCCACAGATAAAGGAAAAGGGGTTCTTATCGTTCCACAAGTGCATGGAAATCTTCTTTTAGGTCCTACATCTGAACTCATCGAAGACAAAGAAAATGTCATGACTACGCGTGATGGATTGAATTACATTAAAGAACAATTAACGTATCTTTCGAATGAAATTCCTTATCATCAGATCATTCGTACGTTTGCAGGCGTTCGTGCGACATCGACTTATGGTGATTTTTATATCAAAGAATCAAAACACTTCCATGGCCTTTATCATCTCGCTGGGATTGATTCACCCGGTTTAACAGCTGCACCAGCGATTGCGAAATATCTTGTAGAAGACATTATTCACGATCTACCGAAAAAGAAAGTGAATTTCGATCCGATTAGAAAACGACCCGTTTCGTTTAGGGAATCATCGGATGAGGTCCGTTTAGCGTTGATTGATAAGCAACCTAAATATGGTAAAATCGTCTGTCGATGTGAGCATGTGAGTGAACAAGAAATCATTGACGCAATCCATCATCCAGTCGGTAGTGATACGATTAAAGGAATCAAAAAAAGAACGCGTGCTGGTAGTGGATTATGTCAGGGAGGCTACTGTGAATCCACGGTATTAGGACTGATTGCTCAAGAAAAAGGCATCCCTAAAGATCACGTCATGTATGATGCACAAGATTCCCCAATCTTAGTAAAGGAGACCAAGATTCATGAAAATGATTGATATCGCTATTATTGGAGCAGGTGCTGCAGGATTATCCGCTGCTCTATCAGCACGTGATTCAAACATCAACATATTGCTCATTGAAAGAGAATCTTCTTTAGGGGGAATTCTAAACCAATGTATTCATAATGGCTTTGGTTTACATCATTTCAAAGAGGAATTAACGGGTCCTGAATATGCGGAGCGACTCATTCAAGATCTGAGTCATGAGGGGATTGAAATCATTAAAGAGAGTACCGTCATCGATATTAAAAAACAAGATGAATTTATCATCACCACATCAAGTCAGCATGATGGGTATCAACATATTCATGCAAAAGCTGTGATTATCGCGTCAGGGTGTTATGAACGCACACGTGGTGCACTTCAAATACCTGGAGAACGTCCCAAAGGAATCATGACTGCAGGCAGTGCTC
>CAYLLL010000131.1:0-3940 GCA_964384655.1 uncultured Mariniplasma sp.
GGTCCTATGATCCTGTGATTGACACACTTGATCTTGTTGATTTATCTCAAAGACAAAGCATTAATGCGTATGAAAAGCTTAGTTTTGGTCAATCAGGTCTTCCTTCAACAGGTACCTTTGATGTCTTAGTCATCCTAGTTGAAATCAGTGGAAGTCCATTCCCTTCAGATTATTTAGCGAAGCTTGATCTCGTCTTTAATGGAACATCAGCCACCACAGGTTGGGAAAGTGTGGCAAGCTATTACCAAAAGAGTAGTTATGGCATGCTTAACTTAAGTTTTGATGTCGTCAGTAAATTCACTACAGCAAACCCCAAAAGTTATTATGAAGGTATTGGATCGGATGGCGATCAATACGCCATCGTCGAAGCGATCAACGGATTGAATGCAACCATCGATTACAGCCAATATGATCACAACCAAGATGGACTGATTGACTCTGTCATCTTTATCTACTCCGTCGATTATAGTTACGAAGTCGAACCATGGTGGGCCTGGGTATATGCAGCGCAATATGGTGAAGGTTCATCGATTACATCGGTGGATGGTAAAGGTTTTGAGTATTACATGTGGGCAAGTTATGCGTTTTTAAATGATAGTCTTCCTAACGCGAATAGTCTTGTGGTCAATGCGGAAACCTATATTCATGAGTTAGGTCATCTAATGGGTGCCGTAGACCTCTATTCTTATACCCATGATTATGGTCCTATTGGTGGGTTAGGTATGATGGATGTCAATAATGGCGATCATGAACCGCTTCATAAAATGCTTTTTGGATGGCTTCAACCGATGGTTGCTGTCGAAGGATCCTATCAAGTTGAACTTGAATCCTACGCCATCGATCAAGATGGTTTAGGAAGTGCGATTGTGATTCCTTATCGTACCACCGATTTTGATGATGGAAATGCCTTTGATGAGTTTTTAATCATTATGTTTTATACACCTGAAGGATTGTATGAAGCCCATCAAGGGTTAGATTATGTTTTAGACCAAGCCGCAGTCATCGTCTATCATGTTGATGCACGGATCCTTAGTAACGCGACCTTCTGGGAAGGATACTTCTTATATAACAATGATGGACCTTCGGATTTCATTTCAGAAATTCTTGAAGTGGATAAGAATAATTCATTACCAAGTATGGGTGGCCCTATCCAAATGAGTGATGTGTTAACCAGTGGCCTCTTTGATTTGAGTTCCTATCAGTGGCATCAAGGTGGATCGATCGATGTCTCGATCCAAGTGATGTCAACCATAACCAATAGTTCCGATACTGTATCACTATTACTTAATGTCAATTAACGAAAAAGGGAGTTTCGTCTCCCTTTTTTTATTGATATAATGAGATGATATTAAAGCACGTAAAACATTAAACCAAAGAAGATGGATATATAGATGATGAACATATAGTTCGCATCCTCAAAGCTGAGTTGAAAGTGACGAATGGAGGAGAGAGGCTTATAATCTTTTTTGATGATATATCGGTAAATGAAATAACCTTTTGCCACGTAAATCGCATAATCAAGCCATTGTCTTAGATCGAAGAGTTTAACGTAACTGGCATCTATTTGCCAGATAAGGTTAAGGAAGGGTTTATAGAAAATGCCTAAACCCATACAGGAGATTGCTAATAGTATCATGGATCCATTGGCGAGTAGATCAGGCTTTTTGATCAATGTCTTTTGTTTAGGACCAAAGAGAATACGTGAGAATTTAATAAAGGAAGTGACGGTACCAATATTGATGATGGTGAACAAGATCATCTTGAAGGTATCGTATTTAAAATCATATTTGATAAGTGATTTCGAAACGTAACCGTTAAATAGAGGAGCACCAGAGATCGAGAGCATACCCACAATCAACACGATTCCAGTCAGTGGCATGGTTTTTAGAACACCTTCAATGTCATAGACTTTTTTTGTCTTGTAGGCATAGATGACTTGACCAGCAGCTAAGAAAAGAAGAGATTTGAAGAGGGCATGATTCAAGACATGCATGAGTCCTCCTGCAAAGGATAAATCAGCCATCGAAGATAATCCCATCATCATGATACCAATTTGTGAGACGGTATGATAAGCTAATATCTGTTTTAAATCTTTTTGGACAAGGGCGAACATAACCCCTGCAATGCCAGTGATGACCCCAATATAGAAGAAGAGTTCTTGGGTTGGATAAAGAGCACTTGCAAACATGTAACCATGAATGCGGATAAACATGTATAAAGCACCTTTCACAATGAGCCCTGACAAAAGTGCGGATACGGCAGTTTGTGCGACACCATGAGCCCTTGGTAACCAGGTAAACAAAGGAAAGAACGCAGCTTTAATTGAAATACCTGATAGCATCATGACATACGCCATTTTGATAAGACTTTCGGAACTGTGAAGATGGATGTTTTCAATGAGATACTGAATATTGATCGTGCCATACACATAATAGATCATAATGATCCCGATTAAGAAGAACATCGCACCTACCGTATTAAGAAGCAGATAATAGATGGCAGCTTTAAATGACATGCCTGTTTTATTATATGCAATCAAAATTGTGACGATGACCGTGGTTAACTCTAGGAAGACAAAGAGATTAAATAGGTCATTGGTTTGTAGCATTCCTAAAAAGATGCCCTCAAGAAAGATAAGAAAGAAGAGAAAGACGTGATCATGTTTGTGTTTCTTAAAGGTATACATCAAGATGATAGTCCACATGAATAAGGTTAAACCCACAAAAATCAATGAGAGAGAGTCATTATAAAAGCTGATGGCAAATAACGCATTCCATCCACCAAAAACAACTAAAGGTGAACTCCCACCATCAAGAGAGATCACATAATAGACAAAGAGTAGAATTAACAATGCTTGAGTAACAAACAAGAGATATCGGATTAAACGAAAATGAAAGAGATAAAGCAATATCGCCATCATGACTGGAATCATGACGAAAAGAACAGGGATGATATGACTCATGATTTATCTCCCTTCATGATGACTTTCCATTCAATACTTCCGTAGTGATGGAAGATTTTAATACAGAGCATGAGGGCTAAAGAGGTGATGGTTGATCCAATGACGATCGTCGTGATCATTAACGCTTGAGGTATGGGGTCAACGATAGCGATCCCTAGACCGTTCAAAATGGGGATGAGACCTCCTTCATAAATTCCTAGATTTAAAAAGAGAAGGATAGTTCCCGTTTCAATGATCGTGACACAAAAGACGGATTTAATAATGTTTTTTGAAGTGGCTAAACCAAAGATGCCCACAAGAATAACGATAAATGAGAGGATCGGATTCATTAGCGTCCCTCCTTTAAAAATGCGGTGAAGACAGCAACTAGCCCAAATGCAACTTTCGCACCGATAATGATATTTAAAAGAATTAAGTAGATTTGTTTAAGTTCAATATCTGCGTTGAGAGGGATGAAGTTTGTAAAGAGTTCTCCTCGCGTGAAAAGGCTTAATGAAGCGATAGTTATCAAAAGGATAAATAATATCTTTTCAATAAGTAAGATGAATTTTACATCGATTTCTTTAGAAATATCGATGTAATACAAAATTAAAATCGCTGTAGCAACAATGGCTCCCCCTTGAAATCCACCGCCAGGGGATACATGCCCATTCAGAATCACATAGAGTCCAAAAAGCAACATCACAGGATATAAGAGTCGACTAAATGTCACAAAGAGTTCAGGCGTCTTTTGTTTATCAATCATGAATGTCGCATTCTTTTCTTTAATGTTGTGTTGTGAGATCCAAATCACACCAGAGACCGCGACAAGCAATATACCCGCTTCAAATAAACTATCAAAGAGACGATAATCTAAATAGATCGCAGTCACTAAGTTTTTACTTCCCGTATCTTGATACCCATTGAGGAAAAAGAAATCTTTCCCTGCACTATTGTAAAGGTCTGCTAAGGAATCCATTGAACCGATAAAGACATAAA
>CAYLLL010000132.1:0-3915 GCA_964384655.1 uncultured Mariniplasma sp.
AATCATGATACACCTCAGAAGAACCACTCATGATTATATCAAAAAGTAAAACAAAAAAGATGAATCTTTTCAATTATTCCATCGATTTTACGAGTTCCTCTGTTATGACCCATAGCTTATCTTGATGATGTTCATTATATGTTATGGGATTCGATTTTTTAGGAACGCCTTCTTTAAAATACAGTCCTGTTTGACTGACATAATCAGGATCGGTTGCTATCTTCACCATGAATGATGCAGGATAGTTCGCTTCCGTGCCTTTGCTGACACGCCAAAGCCATACTTTGGCAGCAAGTTTTGATGTGTTCTTTAATCCAATTTCAGTTTTAACTAAACCTGGGTCAATGGCAAAGATAGGTAAATGGGGATATTTTTTCGCGAAAGCTTTGACAAAAAAGACATTATAGAGTTTTGATCTCTTATAAGCTTTGAGAATGTTGTAGCATTTCATATTTTGGATATTGTTGAAATTGATGGATGCACGATAATGTGACAATGAACTTACCACAAGAATTCTTGGATCTATAGACTTTTCTAAATAGGGAATAAGTCCTAATGTCAAAATGAATACTGAAAGATGATTGGTTGCGAACGTGAGTTCGTTTCCTTCTTCGTTCAGGTGAAGACCTGAGGATACAATACCCGCAATATTCATCAGGATATCTAAATGGCCTTCGTATTCTTGATCGAGGACTTGTTTTATTTTGATAAGTGCATCTTTGGTTTTTTTACTTGACGATAAATCACCCATCACTAAGTGTAGTTTTGCTGTAGTTTCAAGGTCAACAAGATCATGTTTTAAAGCTTCAGCCCGTTGTTCATTTCGCGCTAAACCGATGACATCAATATTTTCTTTTAATAATAGTTCAACATTCGCACGTCCTATGCCTGATGTTGCCCCTGTGACAACCGCTACTTTTTTCATGGTAAATCACCTCGTTCATCAATTTTTCTAAATATTGCATATCGATAATCATTATGTTCAATCAATTCCAGATTCAATAGGTTCGCTATCACATTGAGCGTTTTCGGTCGATAAAAAATCACATGGGTAGGATCTCTCTGGTAAAACCAATCTTTGAAGTGTTGCATATCATTGTGATGAAAAAGAGTCAATATACAGAGGTATCCTTTGGGTTTAAGAAGTTTCACCATCTGCTCAAAGGATGATAATGGTTCGTGAAAATGTTCAACCACTTCTGTCGATGTAATCAGATCATAATGGATATTCGATGGTATTTCCTTGTGGAAGTAAGGATCATATATGTCAACTTTATATCCTCTTCGCTTTAATAAAATCGAAAGTACAGGATTAGGACCAGATCCATAATCTAAGATATGGCCTTCTTTGAGAATTGGAACCACAGTGGCATCGATAAAGTTCTCTAAAAAGTTGATATATCCCTGATTTTCTAGATCATTCTCATGTTCTAAGTATTTCTTGAGTTCAGTTTCATGCGTAGGAAAATGGATGGGATCCATGAATATAGCTTCACAGTTTGGACATAGATAATAGGTGGTCTTACGCTTAGGATGAGTCCAAATCGTCGTGTTTGGGTTGGAACAAATAGGGCATGATTTCATGCCTTGATCGCCTCTTGATAAGATTCAACAAGGATATGATATAGTTCATTTATATAAATATCTGAAAGTTTTTTAATATAAAGACATCCCACACCTTTGGTATGCGGACCTAAACGATCAAAGTCCTTTTGATTGGTGGAAATTGTTAAATATAACGTCATTGCGTGTTTACGCATTGAAAACCCCAACAAAAAATACTCGATCTTTCGACCGCTTGTATAATGAAATGTCTTTTGACCAAATCCAATGATCGATGTTCCCCACATGACGGCAGGTTTTTTTGTGATCTCTTCCATCATCTGTATTAATATTTTTGCATCGCTTTTTTTCTCATCGCTTAATGTCGTCAAATACGTATCGATTGAGATTGAGTTGGGTTTTGTTTTTAGTTCTGCCATGAAATCCTCCTAGAAAAAGGACATAACAATAAAGTAAAGCACTGGTATGAGTAAAGAGGGCAACATATTGGCTACCTTAATTCGTTTAAGCTCCATGAAATTAATACCTATGGCAATTAGAAGTATATTCCCTACCATGGACATAGTTTGAATGATTTCAGGGGACAACATATCGCCACCAACCATCGCTAAAAGCGTAATAGATCCTTGATATAAGATGACACTGATGGCTGAAAAGGCTACACCGATGCCAAGAACAGAAGCCAAGATCATCGCAGTCACAAAGTCAAGTGCACTCTTAATCAATAACGTTGTCATATCTCCTGTAAGCCCATCTTTAATTGAACCCACAATCGCCATGGCTCCGACACAAAATATCATGGTTGCTGCGATAAATCCTCGAGCCAATGGGGGTAGATTATGCTTCTTTTCAAAATTTTCTGCCCATGTATTTAATCGATGATCGATATCAATCCATTCACCAATAATGACACCAACCACTAAAGAAATAATAATCAATAAATCGTATTGTGTTGAGATCCCCGAACTATTCACGATAAAAAAGTCTTGTAAGAACCACCCTAAAGAAAGAGCAGCAAGTCCAAGTCCTAATGAAACCATAACGGCTTTTTGCATTTTCTCTGGTAAACCCTTTTTTAAAAATACTCCGAGAAAACTTGCGATAATGATGGCGATTGCATTGATAATTGTTCCCATAGACACCTCTTATATTCTCTTCTTATTATAAACGAAATCGTAGAGAATATTCAAAAAAGGCAATATAAAAAAAAGTTCATACCTGAACTTTTTTACCAAGGAAGTGGATCATTTTTAATCTTTTCCTCATAAAGTTTTTTAAATTGTTCTTTCAAGGATTGAGATAACTCATAGTCTGCATTCGCAAGATGATCATCGACTTGTTCGATATTTTTCATCCCTGGAATCACTGCAGTGATTTCAGGATATGATAAGACAAAGGCGATTGCGTATTTCGTGAGTTTATCCTCTTGGGTAATTTCTTTTAAGTCTTTGACCAACATCGCACGTCGTTCAATGGTCTCGTCATCCCATCGCATTCTAATTCCTGTAAACTCTGAATTTTCATCGTATTTACCAGTTAGCCATCCGGAATCTAGTGGAACTTTCGCAATTAAAGAAATCCCTTTTTTCTTGGCTTTATGGAATAGTTTTGCAGGTTCTTGGAAGAAAATATTGAAGAGGATTTCAACGACATCAACATCCAAATGATTGATCACTGCTTCAAGTTCTTCATAGGTATCAATAGATACACCGAAGGCACGAATAAGTCCTTCTTCTTTAAGAGCTTTTAATTCTTGAATATGCTGTGTTTTACCTTCAAGAATATCAAATCCTGGATTATGGAGAATAACACTGTCTAAATAGGTCGTCTGTAGACGTTCAAGGGAATCTTCAATTTGTTTTCTCAGTGAAAAAACTGAAAAATCCGTTTCACCATCTGCAGTGTGGCCTAATTTAGTATTGATGACTACTTTCGAACGAAGGTTTTTCGTTGCCATTCCTAAGATGGTTTCACTTAAACCAGAGGCATAACCTGGGGCAGTATCAAAAAAATTAATGCCTCGTTTGATGGCATGTTGAACAAGCTCAACACCATCTTCAATCGCCATATATCCCCAAAATTCGGTGTTTCCTAATTGCCAAGCACCAAAACCTAAACGATTGATTTTTTGTTTTGTCTTTGCATATTCGTTATATCCCATAGCATCAACTCCCATTCTTATTTTAACACATAAGATTGAATAACTCCCCTAAAAATATGTGGAAAACATGATACAATATGATAAGGAGGTATTCCTATGAAACAGATCATAACTTCTTTACCCATTCCTACGAGTCCAACCCCAAGAACACTCAGAATTTTAGTGCCGGATGACTTTGAAGAGACCAAACG
>CAYLLL010000133.1:0-3910 GCA_964384655.1 uncultured Mariniplasma sp.
AATGCAGGCATCGTATTTTCAGGTGCTTTCGAGGATAAACCCCGATGGGCGATTAATTTCATAATGACCTCATGCTGTCTGTTAACATTATAGTTTTATTGTATCATTTCTTAAGTCGAATTGCACAATAAAAAAAGCGAAGCGAAAGAGTTTTCTTTCAACTTCGCTTCATCATAGATGAATCCTTCACTCAAATCGAAGATTTCACGATCCACTTATCAAAAATATAGATGAGTTGTGGTAATAAGACCAGAACAGTCAACATACCAAAGAATGCACCTAAAGCAATTTGTAATCCAATTTGCTGAATAGTTAAGATGGAAGAGATCAGTCCAACGGATAAACCTGCAATCGCAAAAATGATGGCAGATGTAGTTATGGAAGGTGCGGTATCCTTGATGGCCATTTCAATCGATTCATGGGCATTCTTCATCTTTCTTACCTCAATGTAACGTTTTGTAAATAAAATGGCGTAGTCGATCGTTGCTCCAAGCAATATTGTTGAAACGATCAAATAACCTAAAAAGGATAACGGATCACCGATTAAATAAGGAATCGACATCGCAAGAAAAACGGATGTGACGATAACCAGTGGAAGAATAATAGGTAATAACAAGTTTTTGAATGTGACAAAAATAACGATCATAATCAATCCTAACGCGATGAGATTGACAAAAAGGTAGTCGTTTTGAATCACATCTTTGATGGTCGTAGCTGCTGAAGTTGATCCTAAGATATAGACGGGTTGAATATCGAGGGTATCGAGATGATTCATAATCGATTCATAGACAATCATGGATTCATCCGATTCTTCTGGCATGTCTAAATCCAAAATGATTCTTGCCCACCCCTGTTGATGAAAGTTTCCTTCAAGTGAACCGAGAACTAGGGGGTCTGACGTTAAATTGAGGAGTGAGGGGTACCCTTGGATCGACTGAATAGGAAGGGTATCATCCTGATAGAGTGTTGCCATGAGTAGGGTTTCTTGATTTATATCTTCTTCCATCAAGATGACCATTTGTGTGTGATAACCAAATATCTCAACCACTTTTTGTTCATCATCATAATATGTTGATCCTTCACTACCGGTTAAAGAGGATTCACCATAAATAAATTGATTGTTTGCTTGAAAATAATAAGCTGGTGCGATAAGTAGTAAAAAGATGACGAGAAATGCATAGCGGAAACGATACACAAAGCGTGCAAAGGCACCAAATCGAGGAATAAAGACACGATGTTTCGATTTAACGATCCATGAATCGAGTAATGTCATCATCATGGGACCTAAAATCAACGCTGATAGTACTGAGAGGATGACCGCTTTCATAAAGACAATCCCGATATCCATCCCAATCGTAAACCGCATAAAGATAAGGGCTAAAAAGCTTACTGCAGTGGTCAATGCTGAAGCAATGACTGGGGATTTTACATGACTTAACGTCATCTTCATTCGTAGCTTAGGATCACTCTCTTCATGTCGATCTTCATGATTGCGGTGAACGATAAAGATGATATAATCCAGCGAGATGGCGAGTTGTAAAGCAATCGCCATCGATTGGGTAATGAACGACACATCGGGTAAAAAAGCATTAGTCCCAAGATTGAGAATGATCGCAACACCACTGACGACAAGAAAAACGATAAGGTCAGCATATGAAGGCGTCATGATCAAGAGTATAATCAAAACCAAAGGAATAATCAGCCAAGTTATTTTTAAAACATCACCTTCAATCGCATTTCTAGTAAACCGAGTGCCCATCAACCCACCTGTTAATGAATAAGGTGCGCCTGTATCATCCATTTCGGCTTCGATGAGATCTATGACTTCATCAACACGTGAGTCATTGGCTGATAGAGATAACGTCAGGGTCATACGCCAATGATTTGCTTGTTGATATCTTTGCAAAGGTTCAGTGAACACTTCTTTTGATCCCTCGGGCAGGTTAATCGCGATTTGATAAAAACTTTCCTCAAAAGAAAGACCCAACCCCATCATCACATCCATTTGACTTTGAATGGTGACTGCAGATGCCGGATCGACCATCGAAAGAAATGATGTGTAAGCTAAAGGATTAAATATCGAATGAATAAAATCAATCGATGACACTTCATCGATCGAAAGTAAGTGATCATAAAGCGCAATGCTTTGTGATAAACTCAAATCTTCGACCATGAGCACGATATACGAGGATGTCCCAAAACTCTCTTCATAAAGATCGATACCTTCAACCAGCGATGTGCCTTTGGGTAAATATTTCTTTAAGTCATAATTGACATTGATCGACCCCATAAAAAGTATCGAACCGATGAGTAGTATTAACAAGATCATGAATGTCAGTTTATATTTCATAACGATACCTCCTAACTTCAGTTTAATCATCTTCTTGTCATTCATACCCAATACCTTTTTTAAAATCATCTCATTAAAATACAATGTCAATCATCTTGTCTTTTTATCCATCAGATTGCCATCTAAATGATGTGAAATACACAACAAAGAGCCTATATGTTCAACATTGTGTTGTTTATTGTGTCATATGTTGTGATAAGATGAAGTTGAGGAGATGATCAGATGAATCCTGAAAACATGGACCACCGTGTACGTGTGACGTATGAAATGCTTAAACAAGCTTTGTTTCGATTAATTAAAGAGAAACCTAAAAGTGAAATTACGATTAAAGAACTCTGCTATGAAGCAAAGATCAATCGAACAACATTTTATGCGCATTTTCAAGGTGTTAACGACTTGATCGAACATCTTGAGCGTGAATTATGGGTCGATATTTTTGTCATATTAAAACGTTCTGAAAAGGATAGAAATTACTTTGGTGATCGGATATTTTTGGATATTTATGAACTGTCAATTCAGTATAAAGAACTCTTTCATTTACTCTTGATTCAGAATGCCGATCCTATGTTTCTTGAAAAGGTGTACAATCTTGGACGATCAGCGTTCCAAAATCTCTACAATCGTCCTAAAGGAAATAAAAATCCTATCCAAATGGAATATTATTACATCTCTGTTCTCAACTCATTTATCGGAATCTTACGTCAATGGATGACCACGGGCATGAAAGAATCTGTCCATGAAATTTCTGATATCACTAAACGAATCATTACGCGTGGGATTTATTTCACTCTTGAAGAAAATTAAAAAAGATGTCTCAAGCCAACGCTTGGGACATCTCTTCTTTATTCATTCTTGATAATAGGAATCCATACTTCAGCACGATAATCTTTTCGTGATGATCCATCTTCAGGATAGCTCTCGAAATCAGGTGTTCCCGCATGACGGTAACCTGAAGATGGGAAGAACTCTTCATAAATTTTTTGCCATACATGCTGAATCGCTTGAGGCATGGGTCCGATCGATTCAAAAACCGCCCATGTTGATTTTGGAATAAGAACTGACTCAAGCCCATCAATGGCTTTGTTTGATTCTATCCCGATGAGATATCGAAAACTACCATCGCTTTCCATCCCATAGCACACACCTAGAAAAGGCATGTTTGGAGAGATTTGACAAAGCGTTCCCGGGAGAGAAAATTGATTTGTCTTTTGCCAAAATTTTGATATTGAGTGTTCTTTCATGTTTTCATCTTGGGTGGTTTTAATCGATTTCCCAACGACAATAAATGCGTCTTTTTCAATCATTTGATATTTCATGACAGTCGCTCCTTTCAAATGAAGTGTAAAGGTCATCTTCGGGATAAACATCAACGATTTTTTTTGCTTTCTTGCTGCGCTTGGACTTATTCCATGAAGCTGCTTAAACGCAAAGCTAAATGCATCCGGGGAATCGTATCCATAATCTAAGGCAATCTCAGTAATAGTCTTACTCGTCTTTAACAGTTCTAGACCTGCTAAAGAAAGTCTTCTTCTTCTGATGTATTCACTGAGTGTCAACCCT
>CAYLLL010000134.1:0-3893 GCA_964384655.1 uncultured Mariniplasma sp.
GCTACTACGACCCCTCGATCGGAAGGTTCATCAGCCAGGATGGCATGGGCTATCTTAATCCCTCGAACCATGCGGGTCTCAACCTCTATCAGTATTGTGCCAACAATCCGGTGATGTACATAGATAGCACAGGAAATAGTCCTGAGTGGTGGCATTGGGTGGCAAGTGCTGTTATGATAGTGGCTGGGATAGCATTAATGTTTACCCCACTAGGAATTCTTGGTGGAGCACTTGTAACTGCAAGTGTTAGTGCTATGGTAGGAGGTTATTTAAATGAACAGTCAGGAGGTTCATTTACTGCTGGTTGGGTTGGTGGAGCAGTTGCAGGATTTGTATCTGGTTTAGGAGTTGGTATGGCATCGTCTTTATACTATGCTGCAACAATCTCTTCAGGTGGTGCAATATTCTATGGTTCGGGAAGTTTTGCGATTGCCGGAACACTTGGATTTTTAGGAAACTTTGGAGGTAATATTATTACTCAATCTTGGGATAATAAGCAAATAGATTTAACGCAGGCATTTGTTAGCGGAATTATTGGTGGGATACTGAATGTGGGATTTGTCCCCTTCTCAGCTGGGGCAAATGCACTTAGCAAATTTGGGTATAAAACACTATCTGTTGGATATTCAATCTTAATGGAAACTACATCTCAGGTAGCTTCATACGGTATAAATCAAGTCATAAATGGAGTTTACAACTATCGTTTAAATAGATTAATTAGGAGATTTGGTTAATGAGAAAAGAATATCTTGTTCATAAATACATGTTGATGCAATTGATTATAGGTATATTGATAATCAGTTTTGCGCTTTGCCTAATGATGTTTCATTTTTATTCATCAAACAATTTTGAGGGTGCCTCGTATATGCTTGCGTTTTTAATACTTACAATAACTGTATTTACCTGTATTATGTTTATCCCAATTTCTACGCTTATTTCTAGGGTAGAAATAGATAGCGAGAAAATAAGAGTAAAAAAATATAGTAAGATTATTACTGAATTGTTTTGGAATGAAAAACTAACGATGACTGAAAAATTGATTGGAGGGGCTAAGTATATGGTTATTACAGGAGAAGGCAACAAGACAATCTTCTTTTGTTACAGTAAAAGCGTAATCAAGCATATTACGATGGTCTGTTCAAATAAGCATATTTTGGATGAGATAAATCAAAAATATAAGATAGTAAATCAATAATGGAGTAAACAAACACACATTTCATATGTTATACTAAAACACATAGCGTAAAATATTTTGTGTAAATGAAAACTGAATAGAATTTAAAAAGGAATCTCGCTTTAGTATAATAGAGTTGTCGAAAAACCACTATACAAAGGAGATCCCTCATGAACGATTTTACAACAGAACTCTTAAAAACGCTACTCGAAGATAAAGATATCTCAGAAATATTGAGATATCATGTCGAATGTGCGGTGAATCAACTGCTCCTATATGAACGATTAAACCCTCTGTTTAAAAACCATTTAGTCCAATAAAAAAATTAGCTATGATATGCACTAACTCGAAAAACATCATCCATTGAACCCATACAAAAAGCCACCTTTAGACTTAAAAAGGTGGCTTTAAATTTATTGTTACGATTAGCGATGTTTTAAATGAGGAAATAAGATGACATCACGGATATTCGGTGTATTGGTAAGTAACATCACTAACCGGTCAATTCCTATTCCAAGACCTCCCGTAGGTGGCATTCCGTATTCCAAAGATTCCACGAAATCGATATCCATTTCAGTCGCTTCATCGTTTCCAAGTTCTTTTTCTTTAAGCTGTGCTTCGAAACGTTCTCTTTGATCGATGGGATCATTTAATTCAGAGAATGCATTCGCATATTCGCTTCTTAAAATAAAGAGTTCAAAGCGATCAGTGAATCGTGGATCTTGATCATTCTTTTTCGCAAGCGGAGAAATTTCAATTGGATGACCATAGACAAAGGTGGGTTGAATAATCGCTTCTTCACAGAATTCTTCAAAGAAAGCTTCAATGATGTGTCCGATTTGGTAATGTTTTTCAACCTCGACATGGTGTTTTTTAGCAAGTGCCTTCGCTTCATCCAATGTCATTTCTTGCCAGAAATCAACACCGCTCATTTCTTTGACTGCATCGACCATATGCCAACGTTTCCAAGGACGCCCCATATCGATCACATGATCACCAAAGGTCACTTGATACGTGCCTAATGTATCCATCGCCACTGTGGAAAGAGCTTCCTCCACTAAATCCATCATGTCTCCCATATCGGCATACGCAAGGTAAGCTTCAATCGTTGTAAATTCAGGATTATGTTTCGCATCCATTCCTTCATTTCTAAATAGACGTCCGATTTCATACACAGCTTCCATACCGCCGACGATTAAACGCTTTAAGGGAAGTTCAGTGGCGATTCTTAAGTAGAAGTCCATATCAAGCGCGTTATGATGGGTGACAAACGGACGTGCGGCTGCGCCGCCTAGAATGGAATGAAGAACCGGTGTTTCCACTTCAACAAAGCCTTTTTTATCAAAGAAGTTTTGAATGGAACGGATAATCTTTGGACGTAAGAAGGCGACACGTCTGGCATCATCGTTAACGATTAGATCCACATAGCGACGACGTCTAGCTTCTTCCTTATCTTGAAGACCATGAAACTTATCTGGGAGTGGTCTTAATGCTTTTGTTAAATGGGTATACGTACTCGCTTTAATGGTGAGTTCGTTGGTTTTTGTGCGAAACATGACGCCCTTAATACCGACAATATCCCCAAGATCTGCCGCTTTAAAGACTTCATAAGCCTCTTCACCGATGGCATCTTGTCTCACATAAATTTGGATTTGACCATCACGGTCTTGTAAGTGCATAAATCCGGCTTTTCCTTGACCTCGCTTGAGCATGATCCGTCCAGCAATACTTACTTCATGATGCATCGCTTCGAGTTGATCATGGTCAAAAGCACCATAGGTTTCATGGAGAGCTTTGGTTGTGTGTGTACGCACGTATTTTTGGCCAAAAGGGTCAATCCCTTGTTCTTTTAGGGCTTGTGCTTTTTGGCGTCTAATGTGTTGTTGTTCGTTTAAATCTTCTGGAAACATAAAATATTCCTCCTAATCCAAGATATTATATCATAAAGAAAGGCCATAAACAAAGTTATGGCCGTTTTTCTTCTTTCAAAAGTTCATACATTAAATCATCTTTAAGAAGAACTAAAGATTTTACACGAACAGTGATGATCTTCGCCCCTAAATAGAGGGTGAGGACATCGCCTTCTTTCAGTGTCGTTGAAGGTTTAGCAACTTTACCATTCACTTCAACTTTATCTTTTAGAGCAGCTTCTTTCGCAACGGTGCGACGTTTAATAATTCTCGATACTTTTAAATATTTATCAAGCCGCATTGCCGTTTTCTTGTTTTTCTTGCCACCAGGAGAGTTTTCCTGTGGTGACAATTTCTTCAATATCCGCTTTGGTCAATGTTTCGACTTCTTCAAGATAATGAGCAATCAAATCAAGAAGATTTCTGTTTTCAGTAATGATGGTTTTCGCTGTTTCAAAACATGTGGTGATGATATGACGAACTTCCTTATCAATTTCATGAGCCACTTGGTCAGAGAAATTCTTTTCTTTGAAATAGTCACGACCTAAGAAGACGTTTCCTCCAGCACTTTCGTATTGGATAGGACCGAGATCAGACATCCCGTATTCAGTGACCATCGCACGCGCGATCGAAGTTGCGTTTTGGAAATCGTTATAAGCACCTGTCGTTACGGTATCAAAGACGATTTCTTCAGCCACACGTCCACCTAAGAAAGAAGTGATTTCAGCAAGAAGGGTTTTCTTGGTTTCCAAAAATCTTTCTTTATCGGGAGTCATCAAGTTATAACCACCGGCACGACCACGTGGGAT
>CAYLLL010000135.1:0-3861 GCA_964384655.1 uncultured Mariniplasma sp.
ATTCCAATCTAAGGGAAACTGTTCATTCTCTTGTGCAATCGCATCTTCAAAAGGGGCTCGATCAAGGTGTGAAACAGCATCAATTCTAAATCCATCAATACCAAGGTCAAGCCACTTTTCAGCAACTTTCACCATCTCCTCATGCACTTTAGGATTTGCCCAATTGAGATCTGGCATTTTGTCATCAAAGATCTTCATGTAATAACTATCTGTGGTAGGTTCATAATTCCATGCACTTCCACCGAAAAATGATCCCCAATTGGTTGGTTCAACCTTTTTCCCATCGACGATTTTGCCATCATGCCAAATATAATAATCACGATAAGGATTATCTTTACTCGATTTGGCGTCAATAAACCATGGATGTTCATCCGATGTATGATTTAAGACATAATCTAGAATAATTTTTATACCCTTTTCATGAGCTTTTTCAATCAACTCTTTGACATCATCCATGGTTCCAAACTCTTTTGATACGTCAAAATAGTTTCTAACATCATAACCGTTATCAACCATGGGAGAATCGTAAAAGGGACAAATCCATATCAAATTGATCCCCAGTTCAGATAAATAATCTAATTTTTTCGTGATGCCTTTGATGTCACCGATGCCATCGTCATTGCTGTCATAAAAACTTTTCGGATAGATCTGGTAACCGACACTTTCCATCCACCAAAATCGCTGCATGTTGTCGACTCCTTTTGACATTCTCATTGTATCATGGAACCTTCATTCTGACGATAATGTTAGCGGTTTCATATTTTATGATTTTCACAACTTTATCCTACCGCATGATATAATAGCCCTGGTGATAAAAATGAATCGATTAGCTTTATGGCATCAAGCAAAATCTGAGTATGCTTATGCCTATGATAAGGACACGCTTCACCTCGTGCTACGCACAGGTAAAAATGATTTAACCAAGGTCTCATGCATCCATGGAGACCCTTTTTCATGGCATAAACTCAAGGGTTCGACGAAGATGACATGGAAACATGACATCACGATAATGGAGAAGCGTTATCAAACGATGGACTTCGATTACTATTTTGTGCAGATCAATCCTTCCCATTTTCGAACGAAGTATGCATTCATTCTTGAAGAGCCCAAACATACCTATCTCTACGGTCCAAAACGGGCAAGAGAGTTTTCTAATGATCAGGAATTATTTCAAGAATATGATTTAACCGAATACTTTAATTTCCCCTATTTGAATCAGGAAGATTTACACCATACACCACGTTGGGTCAAAGATACCATTTGGTACCAGATCTTCCCCGATCGTTTTTATCGCACGGAAGGAAACTATGCACTTCCATGGGGGAAACTCCCTGTCAATAATCATGAACTTTATGGCGGAAGTATTTTAGGAATCATTGAGAAACTTCCATACCTTGCTGATTTAGGGGTAACTGGGATCTATTTTACTCCGATGTTTACCTCACCCTCAGCTCATAAATATGACACCACCGATTACTTTACCATCGATCCACAGATTGGGACGAATGATGAGTTTAAAACCATGGTGAAAAAAGCTCACGCACTGGGTATTAAAGTCATGCTAGATGGTGTCTTTAATCATTGTGGTTATCACCATCCATTCTTTCAAGATGTGGTCAAAAATGGTGAGAAAAGTCTTTATAAAGATTGCTTTTTTATCGATCAATTCCCTGTGGTCAATTTTCCCTTAGATAGCCTAGGTAAGCCAATTAACTATCATGGTATTCCACTTAATTTTCAAACGTTTGCCTTTACTCCAGCGATGCCAAAATGGAATACTGCCAACCCTATGGTTGAAGAACATCTTCTTTCTGTAATCACCTATTGGATCAAGGAACATGACATCGATGGATGGCGACTTGATGTATCTAATGAAGTCTCTCATGAGTTTCTAAGAAAGATCAAGGAAGTCTCTAGAAAATCCAAAAAAGACACGTTTATTTTAGGAGAAAATTGGGATTCTTCGATTCCTTGGTTGCGCGGAGATCAACTCGATTCCGTCATGAACTACGATTTAATTTATCCCGTATGGAAGTATTTAGATCACTCACTAAACAAAGAAACATTGATCGATATGATCCAAAATTACTTAGCTCAAACGCCGAAAAACGTCATGGAAAACATGTTTAATTTGGTGGGAAGTCATGATACCATCCGGATTAAACGGCGCTTAAAAGACGACTCAAGACGAGTGAAACTCGCTTACTTATTTATGTTTTTATCATCAGGAGCTCCTAACATATATTATGGGGATGAAGTGGGAATGACGGGTGAACATGACCCTGATAATCGACGCTGTATGCTGTGGAATGACGATGAGAAAGACCTTGACTTTTTCCAATTTACCAAACGTTTAATCACCTTAAGAAAAACATTTCCTGTCATGAGCGAACCCGATTATCACTTCCTTGAATCTAATGCACTTCTCTTCACAAAAAAGAATGCAACTTCTGAACTCTTGGTCATCATGTATAATGAACCGAATCCTGGTGTTGTAGACATCCCTTCTTCCTATCAGGGGAATTACCGAGATTTACTTACCGAACAAAACTTGGAACTTCATGATACAATGAATGTAGAAGCCTATAGTTTTATGTTGCTTCAAAGAAAGGATACTCTATGAAACCGACGATTCGAGATGTCGCTAAACGCGCGAATGTAAGTGTTTCTACCGTGTCGCGAGTGATCAACCAAAAAGGGTATGTGCATGAAGAAACCAAAGATCTTGTCAATAAAACGATTAAAGACCTTGGCTTTATTCCTAATCAACTCGCTCGAAGCTTAACCAATCGCAGTTCGAAGATTATTGGGGTTATTGTTCCTCACATTGGTCCTTCATTTTATGGTGAACTTTTGGAAGGGATTGAATCTCAAGCCGCTGCGTATGGATATAAAATTATGTTCTGTCATACCCAAGACGATCCAGACCGTGAGCTCGAATACTTGAAGTTCTTCGAACAATACAATATCGAAGGACTGATTATCGCATCAAACTTCTCTAACCGCGATAAACTTGCTGAACTCAATATTCCTGTGGTCACTGTAGACCATATCTTGGATGAAAATATTCCTTCCATCACTTCTGACAACGTCAAAGGGGGTATGCTTGCTGCGCAACGTTTGATCAAGTCAGGGGCGAAACACTTAATTGTGTTCAGAGGACCTTCATTTCTTTTGACCACGATGGAACGTACAATTGGTTTCTTAAATGAGATTAAAAAACATAACCTATACGCCGACATTTTCGACTTTGACTTAGTGAGCCCTGATTCACGATTGATCGAGGAAGTTTTAAAGAATAATCCTCATGTGGATGGTATCTTCACATTCTCGGATACACTCGCGTTTGCGACGTTAAATATCTTGCAGAAATTAGGAAAAAAAGTGCCTAAAGATGTGTCCCTTGTCGGGTATGATGATACGCCTTATTCCAAGTGGGTCTCACCTTCGATCACGACCATTCATCAATCCGTCAACTTTATGGGTAAACAGTCTTTTATCAATCTAACACGACTCATTCGTGGGGTTGAACTAGAAAGCTTGCATGACATTATTGACGTCAAGTTAATCGAAAGAGAAACAACAAAATAAAAAGCTTGAGGAAAATTTCCTCAAGCTTATTTTTTACCTTTGTAACGAAAGATCATCCCTGTGAGGGGTCCAATTTTTGGTTTTATGTAATATGAAAACTGATTTTTCGTCCCTTTGATTGCCTTTAATGGAACGCCATTATACTGTCCACTACCAAAATAAATCTCTTTATCACTGTTCAGAATTTCTTCATAATATCCTTCTACAGGGACACCGATTTCATATGACTCATGAACATTAGGAGTCATGTTGAGCACGATGACCAAGGTT
>CAYLLL010000136.1:0-3860 GCA_964384655.1 uncultured Mariniplasma sp.
GTAATAACCTACATTTTCTTCATGATTAATGACCATCATGTTCCCAAGATGTCCTTCGTCTAGAACACGCTTAATCGTATTAAAAAACGGAGAATATCTCAACACATGCGCGACGACTAAAATGGTGTTTGTCGCTTTAGCTTTATCTCTAATCTTTAAAATATCTTTAGGATCAACGGCCATCGGCTTTTCTAAAAACACATGATACCCTAAATCCATGGCTTTAAGAACATGGTCGATATGTTGACGATCTTGTGTACAAATAAACACTGCATCCGCGAGTTTTTGTTGTTGAAAAAGTTCCTCTGCCGTCTGAAAAACCATCTGGCTTTCCACATGGTGTTGTTGTTGAAAATAGGTTCTACGCTCTTGATCTGGATCAGCAACTCCAACAAACTTAAGTTCCCCTGGATGTTCAACAACATAACTACCATAGGCACCTATACCGCGATTCCCTGCACCAATCATTATCGCTTTGATCATGTTTCCACCTCGTATCATTCACATTTTCATCCTTTATTATTATATCAAGATTTTTATGGGATGTTTTTCATTGCTATGAAAAAGTGGTACAATATGAAAAGAAGGTAGGTGGCTTTCATGCTCACACTCGCTCAAAAAGGGAGACTCTATCAACGCTATTTATGTTGTTTAAATACCAGAAAAGATATGATTGCTTTTCCTAGACATGATTTTGACCAATTGTTAGATCAAGTGGAAGTCATTATTCATGATTCAGGAGATGCCTTACTTTACTTAATGAAAGATGAGATATGTTACCTCACCTTCATTATGTCAGTGGATGAAACCCATTTTAAATCTCTTCTTCAATCACTTCATGATGTGGTTAAAGAAAAGAGTATCCCTATCACAAAAATTCATTTTCATAATCCCATAAAGATTCCTTGGATGCCTCTTGAAGAGATTACACACCCTAATTATCCTGGATTTCCAGTGGATGATCATCGAGTACAATGGTTATTTGACATGGGGTACGAGGTCAATTCCATCGAGGAACTGTATTATATAAACTTAGATGAACACGATGATTTTCACATCGATCAACGCATCGGTTTTTATCAAGAAGATGATGAAGATGCCATAAAATTGTTTATCTCACAAATGCACCATCCAGATTGGGAAAGTGTGTTATTCAATGTCATCCATCACCCTGAAATGCCTTTGTTAGTCGCTTGGCATAATCATGAAATTGTGGGCTTTACTGGGCCTTTATCCGTCGAAACATCTAAACGTGGTTCTTTTGCTGGAATCATGGTATTAGAAAAAGCGAGACATCTAGGTTTAGGAAAAGCTTTGTTTCATCGTTTAGCTCTTGAACTGAAAGATATGGGAGCAAACTATATGACGTTGTTCACTGGAAAAAACAATCCTGCAAAATCCATTTACCTCAGTTTAGGTGGAGAGGTTGTCAAACAATTTTATACCTTAAAGAAAATCACGGGATGAGTTTCATCCCGTGTTATATTTTTTAATGATTGCTTGTCCTGCTAAGTGACCTGTAGAAAATGCAATGGTTAAATTGTAACCCCCGATGGGCCCTTGAAGATCAGTGACTTCTCCGATAAAATATAAGCCCTTGGAACGTTTCACTTCCATAGATGTCTGATCGAGTTCATCGATAGAAATACCGCCTCGATTGACAAATGCGTGTTCGATCGTAGGCATCGCATCGATCTCTATAGGAAATTCAAACATCCATGTTTTGATCATTTGTAGTTCTTTTTTTGAAAGTTCCTTCAAGGTTTTCTTATTGATCTTTAACATCTCATAGAGGGTCGCTGCTAATCTTTTGGTTGTCAGTGATTCCAAAAAATGAAGAATACTTAGGTTCTCTCTCATCTTCTCATCCAACACTTCATCATATTCTTTAGTCGTGGATGAAGTAAGTGAAAATTTAACCGTCACGGCTCCTTGATGTAAAAGAGGATACACATGTTCTGATGCATGAAGAATCACCGGACCTGAAAGACCTTGATGAGTAAAAAGGAGATCTCCATGAAATACGGAGGATATTCCAGGTATGCGCAAAGTGGTTTTGGATATTGAGACACCTTGTAGGTGCTTAAAGTTTTGTTTGACCTGTGAAGATAACACGTATGTTTCCGCAGGTGAAAATGGAATTGTTTTTATCCCCAAATGTTGAGCAAATTGTATGCCATCTCCACTGCTTCCGGTGGTTGGATAGGCATTGGATCCTGTAGCAACGATCACAGAATGCGCACGATATTCATCATTCTTAGTCGTCACCACATAGCCTTCATCAACTTTCTTAATCGTTTTAACAGCCGATTGATAGCAAATTTTTGCTGGATCAATGCCTTTTAATAATGCTTCTAGAACGCTTAAGCTCTTTTGGGTTTCAGGGAAATATTTATACCCCTCTTCAAGGAGTAAATTCAAACCACGCTCTTTGAAAAATGCTTTGATCTCTTTGGGTCCAAAAGAGGATAGTGCATGATATAAAAACTTACGATGCGGCATGTTAAGATCATCAATAAACTCAGAAATGGTTCGTTCATTGGTTACATTGCATCGCTTTCCACCGGTGAGGAGTAGTTTTTTTGCTAGTTGATCGTTCTTTTCTAAAATCAAGTATGCTATATGATGCTTTTCAAGCACATTAGCTGCCATCAAACCCGCAGGTCCGCCACCAATAATGATCACCTTATGTTCCATAGGTTTGTTCTTCTGCAATGATAAAATCCGCTGCAGCCTTCGCGTGGATATGTAATGTATTTAAGATGGGTAGATCAATGTGTTCTGGTTTAATCAATAAAGGGAGTTCAGTGCAACCGAGGATGATGGCATCTGCTCCTTGTGTTTTCAAGTGATGGATAACGTTTTTTGCTTGATCCAAACTGGACGATCGATAGGTTCCAACGATGAGCTCTTTATAAATGATTTCATGAATACGTGTCATCTCATCATATGATGGTCGAATGATTTTCATTTCTTCTTGATCATAAATAGAGGATGTCATGGTATAACGTGTTCCTAATAATCCTAACGTTTTAAATCCCTTTTTTTTCGCTTCATTAAGGGTTTCTTTCGCGATATGAATCAAGGGTAATCCCACAGATTTCTCGACTTTGTCTGCAATGATATGCATCGTATTTGCACATAGGATTAATCCCTCTGCACCAATAGATTTTAATTTCAATCCCGCATCAATCATCTTTTCAGCTAACCGATCCCATGCGGATTGTTCGAGTAATTCTTCGAGTTCTTGATAATCAAAAGAGAACATGATAATGTTCGCAGAATGCGATAATCCTTTCGCTTGATTGACAAATGTGTTGATTAAGTCATAATATACTGTCGTGGATTCATAACTCATTCCACCGAGCATTCCTAAGGTTCTCATGTTCAAAAAACCCTTAATTCCATCTGAAGGGATTGCATGATTTCAAGTGTTTTTTCGTGAAGATCATTGTCAAAACTTGCAACTAAGTTTTTATAAATCACGATGTTGGCTTCAGGGAGTGCTGCTTTGGCTAAGACTGCATTCGATATCACACAAATGTTTGTCACCAAACCCACGAGTGCTATTTCATCATATTGCCTTGTGGCAAGATAATTGGCTAATTCTATAGATCCAAAAGTTCCTTTGATGAAAACACGATCTTCTTCTCTTTTTACATGATCGATCGTAGGATATAATCGGTGTCCCATGGTTCCTTCGATACAGTGCTTAATCGGTAGATGTTTTCCCTCTTGTGTCTGTAGATAGTCCTCATGATGAGTATCTAATGTGAATATCACATCTTGATTTTTCTGATGATAGACATCGATACATGCTTTGATTCCTGAAGCTAAATGATCCGCTCCCTTAAAACCAA
>CAYLLL010000137.1:0-3849 GCA_964384655.1 uncultured Mariniplasma sp.
CTCCTTTTGAAGTTCTAGAGCCACCACTTTTTGACCTTCAAAAAAATCTAAAATGGCTTGTTCAAAATAGGGCTTATTGACACGAATAATGACCTCTTCATAGTGCTTTAAGATAAGCTTGCGGTCAGCAATGACTTCTTTATTTCGTTTAATCTCATATCCATGTTCTTTAAAAATAGTTAAAATAGTTTCGACTAAACCTCGTTTGACGGCATCGGGTTTAAGCATGATAAATGTTGATGTAAGCATAATATTCCTCCTCAATACTCTTATTATAAACCATCTTTGACATAAGTCACTTCTTTTTCCTCCTTGTGCTACAATAGATGTGGAGGTTTTAGTCATGCTCTATATTTTATCCGGAATCGCAAAATCAGGAAAATCACTTGTTGCAAAAGAACTCATACGAAGATTTTATCTACCTTTGACTCAAACAGATCATATCATGATGATGCTCTATCGGGGAAATCCACGATTAAACATTCATATTGATGCCTCTGATTCCACCGTTGCACGTGAACTTGAACCTTACATCCGCGGTCTATTTCAAACGATCATCGAAAATAAAAAGGATTATCTTGTTGAAGGTGTTCATCTTCTCACGTCATATGCTCATGAATTGCTTGAGAATTACCCCAATGATGTACGTATCCTCTATTTGGGATATGCGGATCAAGATCCTATAACTAAAGGTAGAGAACTCAAAGAACATGCGCATTTGATGGAAAATCCATGGTACATGAGTTTCCCTGAAAAAGAGTTTCATCAACTGATGGAATACATGGTAAAAGAAAGCCAGAGAATAAAAAAAGAATGTGCAGATTTGCACATTCCTTATCTCGAAATTCATGATATTACGTTGCAGATCGATGAGATTATTCAAACCTTGATGCGTCAGTAAACGGTGGTTTTGTCGTCACTTCGATCACATCTCCACTACGTGGATGAATAAACTTTATGGTTTGAAAATGGAGCTTCAATCCTTCAGGACTAGGTCTACCATAACGATCATCGCCGACAACAGGAAATCCTTTATAGGAAAAATGTACACGAATTTGATGCGTTCTTCCCCCAAATATTTTAACTTTTAGGAGCGTTGTCTCCTTTTTCTTTTCGATCACTTGATAATACGTCTTAGCCGGTTTACCCAAACGATCCACGCGCATTTTATTCTCGTGACGATCTCGTGCAATGGGAAGATCAATCATACCTTCTTGATCCTTCATGATTCCCTTCACTTCACAGATGTAAATCTTTTCAAGATTTTGTTCTTCAAAAAGATAGGAAAGATAACTGAGTGCGAGGGGATGCTTGGCAAATAATACCAAACCTGTCGTTTCCTTATCGATACGATGAGCGGGTAAAATTCGGTAAGCATAATGGATAGTTTGTGCATACCCTTGGACACGTCTTGTCAATGAAGTCTCACTCACACCATCATCATGAACCAATAATCCTTGAGGCTTGTTGACGATCAGAAAATCCATATCTTCATAAACGATATCGATGGGATAATGATCAATCAAGGTATCTTGATCACTAAGAAAATCAATCTTCAAGTGATCACCTTTATGGAAAAGATGATCATGCAAAATCATCTTTCCATTTACTTGGATACGTCGTTCTTGAAAGAGCTGATGGGTTAACGCTTTCCCTACATGATGATATGCTAAAAAATAACGTAGTGTTTGATTTTCAAAGCGATCATCAATCGTCCATTCAATGCCCATGGTATCCAACCTTTACTTATGATTTTAAACCTTGATACATCGCATTCAACAAGATTCCCGTACTATCATGGCCTTGTTCCCAGTACATCATTCCACCTAAACCTTCTTGGATGATATAATCGCTTTTTTCTAAGATCGATCGCGCATTATCATAAGAAACAAAGAGGGTTCCCTCTTGATTGACGAGATAAGGAACTCCTGCTCGTTCATCATAGACTTTAGTGTAGAGTGAATGGGTGATGTAATTAGCTTGAAGTGTTGAATAGGAAACTGCGCCTGCATAGGTCCAAGATGACCAGCTTTGTGTGGTCGTGTTAAACACTCTGCTTTGTGAAATTCCATAAAATGCAACACCTACGATGATTTTATCATAGGGAACTTGATATTGGTTTTTAAATAGCTCAACACTTTCCTTAATCGAACAACTCGTCAAAGTTTTTCCAATTTTTAAGGTTGAATTGAGATAACTTGTCGCAGGATAAAGTGCATTTTGATATTGTCCTCCTCCGTTGACCATCCCATACGTCATCATATTAATATAATCCACGTAATTCTTCGAAGTGGTTAATCCATAGCGAGGGGGTTGCCACATCCCTCCTGTAATGGCAGTAGTCACGAGATGATGGGGATTATTGTCTTTGACTTTTTGATAGATAACTTCCATCATATTGACATAGAGTGTTGTCTCGGAATCTGTAGGTGTTTCCCAGTCGATATCGACACCATTAAAACCATATGTATTGATCAAGTTAACAATTTGATTGGCAAATGTTTCGACCAGCGAAGGGGATTTAGCGATGGTAGACCATGCTGAATCTGGTGAAATCGAAGGAATAATCCAATTTCCGTAAATTTTCGCTTTGGGTTTGATATAGGTTTCAATATTATTTAATACGGTGGTTCCGGTCAGTGATCCATCACTTTCAGCTTTGATAAACGCTGTGTTAATGATGTCTAAGGTCTCGAAAAAATCATTGCCTAATAGATGATAATTTCGATAAATATATCCTGAAGCAATCGGACCTTCAAGGGATTTGTAATGACTGCTCACTAACGTAAATGACAGGGTATGTGAATCATCATCTGAAAGCGCATAGGCCGTTAACGTGATCATCGTCTCTTCATAAGGCATATGATACTCACCTTGGGCACTTAAAATCTCTGGGTGTGATGATTCCCATGAGATTTGATATTGACTATAGGATGTGGGTAAAACAAGGTGATCAGAGACATCCGTTGGAATAAAATCTTCAACATACGATTCGAGTTCTGATAAAGAAACGCCTTCCCATATTGCGGTGTAATTCACGTGCTTAACACCTTCTTTGATCTTGTATCCAGGATAGGTAAAATAGAGATTTGTCCCATCACTCCATCCTTTAAACTCAAATGTCTCACGATAGGGAATGGGCAATGTTTCGATAGAGGTATATGAATACGTATAGATACCTGTAAGTAGAGATTCTTCATAGATATTTAACTGAAGATTACCATCTTCATAGGAAGCCAAATCCTGATTAAATCGAATAAGCATATTTTGTGTTTGATTCTCTGTGTATGACATGATAAGATCGCGAGCCATTGTATCATTGGTTGTAAGATGGACACCAATAACATAATCAAATTCAGGAAGTTCAAGATTAGCAATGCTCGCTGTGGCATGATCTGTCGCTACCACAAGGTAAGCATCAAGTGATTCATCATAGCGCAAAAATAACTTATAGAACCAACGCAACAAGACTTGATCCTGATCAAACAATGACAATGTTTCACCGGTTAAATCATCTTTTGATGTCACAAGAAGTGTATGTGAAGGTATCATGTTATCGATGACGTCTTTACCCCATGTTCCGCCATTGACATCAAATGATACCGTGACTGTCTCATAGGCTTCTGGATCACGAGGGTTTGGGTGATCGATGGTTAATACCACAAATGTATTTTCAATCTCAATTTGAGATTTTTGTAATTTCATCTCATTGATAATTGCGACTAATCGTGAAGAAAAATAGAAATCGTCTTTAGCAAGCAATTCAAAGGTTAATACATCACCTCGATCGATGATTGTCACATCAAAAAAAGCACTCATTGAAGTGATGTCTAGAGTCGTTTCATCATA
>CAYLLL010000138.1:0-3823 GCA_964384655.1 uncultured Mariniplasma sp.
CAAGAAGGTATTGTTACCCGGGTTCAGGGTAGTGGGACGTATGTGTCGACACGTAAGATTTTTCGCTTTCCACTCAAGGGATTTTCTGAACTATCGAGTTTTGAATCCTATCGCTATGAATCCAAAGAAAAGCGAATGATTTTATTCGAAGAAACCATGGGTGATGAAAATGTTCATCTCGCGTTAGAACAGAAAGAGCCTGCCCCATACTATATCGCGAAATATGTTGTTTTGGTGGAGAATGCTGAAGTTCTTCTTCAAACCCTCTATTTACCTAAAGCCTTGTATAAAGGATTAATGATCGATGACATCAAGGAAAACAATCTACCCAAACTCATTGAACGACGTTATGGATATCACATGAACCGAGTCAAAAGTGGATTTCATCCTGTAAACTTATCTGCACCAGAAGTCTTATTGATGAATACCTATAAGAATGCTGCTGCCCATCGGGTGAAGACGACTATCTATGATGAATCAGAACAAATTATTGCGTATTTGGATACACTCTTTTTAGGCGAATATACACAGTTTGAGGTGCTAAACGCATGAAAGATCTCCTTTTAAGTCAAGTCAAAATTGACAAAAGACAATCCATTTCAATTCCTCTTCAAATCGCCCAATCGATCAAACAAATCCTTTTTGAGCGTACGGTTAAGTACTTAGCTGAAATGCCCACCATGGAACAGGTAGCGAAAAAACTCGACGTCCCGATGATTGATGTCCAAACGGCTTATCAACGTCTCTATCACGAAAACTTCTTACATCGAGATAAGGATCGTTACTACGTGAATTATGTCTATATATCATCCGATTATTATCTCAAAGTCTCTCGTCTATTTGATGTCATCCAAAAATTAGGACTCAAACCTTCGATTAAAGCCATTAAAAAACGAATTACATCTATCCCTAGAGATCTCGTGGTCGATTCAAGCATTGATCCAAATATCCCCTATATCCATTTACGTCGGATATATTATGGAAATGACATACCTCTCGCGTTAATGGATATCTACTTTCCTGAAAAAGATTTCCCCAATTTTGATCAACTCAACATGGATGAAAAGCCAATCTATGAAGTCATATTTGGTCACTATCGACGTCTGATTTCATCGGGCAGACGCTTGTTATCCGTGATCAACCTCAATAAAGAAGATGCCCGTTTACTCAATGCAATGCCGGATACTGCAAGTTACCAACTCATCTCTGTGTCATTTGATCAGCATAAAAAATTCATCGATGTTTCACGTTCAATCTCAACGATGAACCAGTATTTCGAAGTTGAGTTTGATCGAAAAGATCTCGAGAAGATCACACAAAACCATTTCTTCTATATATGAAAAAAATTCCCTGTGCACAAGGCATAGGGAATCTTTTTTTTTAGTAATCGAGATCTTCTTCTTCCGTGTAGGTATTCGAACGATCATAATCAAACATCGTTTCGCGCAAGATTCCAGTACCTGCTGGGATCAAGCCACCGATGATGACGTTTTCTTTTAAGCCATGGAGTTCATCAGTCTTACCCTTGATCGCTGCATCGGTTAAGATACGCGTGGTTTCCTGGAAGGAAGCCGCGGATAAGAAGGAATCACTTCTTAAGCTTGCTCTGGTAATACCAAGGAGAATGGGACGACCCACGGCTGGACGCTTGAATTCAGCAAAGACCTTTCGGTTTGCTCTCTTGAATTCAGCGACAGATACTTCAGTTCCTGGAAGGAGTTCAGTATCACCTTCGGTAACGACAGTAATTCTTCTTAGCATTTGACGAATGATAAGTTCAATATGCTTATCGGAAATTTCAACACCTTGAGAACGATACACCTTTTGAACTTCTTCTAAGATATACATTTCAGCAGCTTCTGCTGAGACAACTCTTAAGAGTTCTTTAGGATTGATCGAACCTGGGGTAAGTTTTTGACCCGCTTTCACTGATGCACCTTTTCTTACTAAGGCTTCGATGTTGGGATCCACGGTATATTTGTATTCTTTATCGCTTGCATCAACTAATGTGATGATGGAGACACCGCCACGTTGACGATCAATCGATTTGACTTTACCATCCACTTCAGCGATGACGGCTTTACCTTTAGGATTACGGGCTTCAAATAATTCTTGAATACGTGGAAGACCTTGGGTAATATCGGATGCAGAGGCAACCCCACCGGTATGGAAGGTTCTCATGGTGAGCTGAGTCCCAGGTTCACCAATCGATTGCGCTGCAACAACCCCAACTGCTTCACCGACTTCCACACGTGTGTTGGTCGCGAGATTGCGTCCATAACACTTCGCGCATACGCCGTTTTCAGAGTTACAGGTTAGATTTGAGCGAATTTCAACATCATTGATATCCGCTTTAATAATCGCACTACCAATTTCTTCAGTGATGAGTTCATTTCTCTTCACGAGAGCTTGTTTGGTCTTTGGATGCACCACATCTTTGGCAGCATAACGGCCAACGATACGGTCATATAATGGAACGATTTCTTTGGTATCTTCCTTAATCGCACTCATCACAACACCACGTTCGGTTCCGCAGTCTTCATCAACGACAATCACATCTTGTGAAACGTCGACTAAACGTCTGGTTAAGTAACCAGATTCTGCAGTCTTTAACGCAGTATCGGTAGAACCCTTACGGGCACCGTGGGTGGAAATAAAGAATTCGGATACGGTAAGACCTTCTCTAAAGGAGGCTTTGACAGGGACTTCAATGATTTCCCCTTTAGGGTTATTCATCAAACCGCGCATACCAGCGAGCTGGGCGAAGTTCGATGCATTCCCACGGGCACCAGAGTCAGACATCATGTAGATGTTGTTATCCTTATCAAATTCTTCCATTAAGCCTTTTTGAATGTCATCTCTGGCTTCTTGCCATTCTTTAATGACTAAGTCTCTACGTTCATCATCGGTAAGCCATCCTTGATCAAAGAGTTCACTGATTTCTTCAATCGATGTGTTCGCTTTTTGAAGACGTTCATCTTTCTTAGAATAGACGTTGATATCCGCAAACGATACGGTGATACCGGCAACGGTGGAATATCTGAACCCTAAATCTTTCAAACGGTCAAGCATCTTCGAAGTTTCAGAAATTTGAAGTTCTTTAAAGACTTGAGCAATGATTTGTGATAAGAACTTCTTCTTGAAGGGAGAAGGTACAGGAATCGTTTCAAGAACATCCTTGGGATTAACACCTTTAGCAATAAAATACTTATCAGGTGTCTTCAATTCAAGGTTTTCCGTTGTAGGTTCATTTAAATAAGGGAAACTTGGGGGTAAAATACGGTTGAAAATGAGTTTACCTAAGGTTGTGACAAGATATTTGTTCTTTTGATCATCGGTAAACTTCTGATTGATCGATCTTGGATCCACGATAATCCGTGTATGAAGACCGATTTCTTTGTGTTCATACGCAAGCTGTGCTTCATCGAACGAGAGGAAGAAATGCCCTTCATTACGATTCTTGAAGAGATGTTCATTCTTACGTTCTTCTGAACGATAACCATAGAATTCACGATGAAGTTTTTCTTCAATGGTTAAGTAATAGTTACCAAGAACCATGTCCTGTGAAGGTGTAACGACAGGTTTACCATCTTTAGGGTTCAAAATGTTATTGGATGCAAGCATGAGTAGACGTGCTTCTGCTTGTGCTTCATTAGAAAGAGGGACGTGAACCGCCATTTGGTCTCCGTCAAAGTCCGCGTTAAACGCAGGTGTGACAAGAGGGTGAAGACGAATCGCTTTACCATCAATCAGTTTGGGTTCAAATGCTTGGATCCCTAAACGGTGAAGTGTGGGCGCACGGTTTAAGAGAACGGGATGTTCT
>CAYLLL010000139.1:0-3817 GCA_964384655.1 uncultured Mariniplasma sp.
GGACATGATTAAAGAGTTTAGAGCACAAGGTGGTACGGTCTTTATCACCTCCCATATTATGGCGGATATTGATCAGCTCTGTGATCGAGGAGCCTTCATCGTCAATGGTCAAATTATTGAAATGGATAGTCCTAGAAACCTAAAAATTAAATACGGTAAACGTGTGGTTAAGGTTGAGTATAAAGAAGACGGAAAGACGGTTGGAATGGAGTTCCCCATGGATGATATCGCGAAAAATGAAGCGTTCTTTGAACTTCTCAAATCTAAAGAGATTGAAACTATCCATAGTGGGGAAACCACGTTGGAAGAAATCTTCATTCAAGTGACCGGTGTAGGACTTAATCATGAGTAAACTTGGGATTTTGATTAAAGGAGAACTGACGAGACTGACCAAATACCATGTGACCACTGTCTCTGTACTCGTCGCCTTGGTCTGGTTTCTTCTGCTTTATTTTATCGATGACAATAATCTTTTGTCCCAAATGCTTCCTTTTGTCATCATGATCGATGCGACGATGATGTCGGTAATCTTTATCGGTTCTGTCATGTTTTTTGAGAAAACTGAATCGACGTTTTCCACGATGCTCGTCACACCAGTGACCAACGAAGAACTTATTTTATCGAAGGCCATTGCCAATACCATTCACAGTTTATTTTCATCGATGCTCGTGATTGTTGCTTTCTTTATTGTTAAAGATGTCACAGTTTATTGGTATTACATTATTCCCACACTTGCATTATCGATTTTCATGCACAGTCTTCTAGGGTTTGTCTTCTCCTTTCACTCCAAAGATTTTACAACCCTTTTAGTCAATGTTATGATCTATTCATTTGTCATTGTGATTCCTGTCGCTCTTCATTATTTCAATCTCATTTTAAAAGCGGATCTATGGAATAACCTACTTCTCATCATTCCTACACAATCCGCCATCGAATTGATCGAACTCAGTTTCACAGGAGATTTCACTTTAAGAAGTGGGATAGCTATCGTCATCTTAATTCTCTACGCCATTTTCGGATATTACCTTTATGTGAAACCTAAGTTTAAAGAATATGCTGTTAAGCAAAGTGGGGTGTAATTATGTTTACACGCGTATTAAAACATGAGTTAAAATCGATGTTTAGAGATAAAATGTACACGTTTATGTTGATTTTCCCTGTCATTTTATCTGCAGTAGCCTATTTCTTAGTGCCATATTTGGAAAGAGAGTCATCTGCCATTGCTACTCAGATTATCACGTTGTTCTTTATTTTGATGAATGGTTTTATGTTTGGTGCAATTACAGGATTTACCCTTTTAGATGATCAGGATGATTATGTCTTGTTATCCTTGAAGATTACACCAATTAATGTTAACTACTATATTGGAATTAAGCTCTTCTTAAGTTATGTACTAGGCATCGTAGCTACGTTTATGATCGTCTTAACCTCAGGATTCATTCAGGATGTTTCCTTGATCAACCTCATTTTCATTCTCATCCTAGCCCCATTTCATGGCCCTATCATCGCACTTTTGGTCAATGCATTCGCATCCAACAAAGTGGAAGGCTTTGTTATCATGAAAGCTTCAGGGTTAATTCTTATGGTCCCGATTGCTGCATTATTTTTAACCGATTGGAAAGAACTTTTCTTGGTCATTATCCCAGGATTCTGGCCAGCAAGAATCATTTCCTTTGAAATGCTCCCTTTGGATTTCTTTTTAGGAAGCACGTGGATCTATTTCATCTTAGGAATCATGATCAATGCCCTTGTCATTGGTTTACTTTATTTAATGTATAAGAAACGCATCGCCATATAAGGAGGTTAATGATGCAATATTTAGCAATATTTCTCATTGTTTATGGAGCATTCATCTTGCTCGGGTGGTTACTCAAGTTTCCCTTTTTATACAACAATATGAAATCAAAACTATTGATTAAGAAAATGGGGAAAAAAGGATTTGAAATATTACTCATTCTCACAGCTGTGATACTTATCGTCATTGGTGCTATACTTTACTAGAAAAAAGAGGTTGAACCCTGCGTTATGGATTCAACCTCTTTCTTTTATTCCCATGAAGGGACTTCATCTGTAAATCCGTAATCTCTAGGTGCAACCCTTGCATTCGAGATGGTAATGGTAAAGTAACGTGTACGATTCTTTGTTGATGCATTGATGTAGTAATACTTTCCGTAGTCATTCGATGTTGGATCAAAATCAATGACTGAATCCAATGCAGTTGTGCCATCAAGTTCAATCTCTACATCATAGATATACCCATCTGGATCAAGAACCTTGACATTAAATGAGAAGAAACCTGATTTATTACGTCCAAATCGAAACTTGTAATTATCAAAGCCAATCATATAGAGTAAGTTCGTTGAGTTGTTATAAGAGATCACTTCTGAAAAGACGGGGAGTGTCTCAACAACCGTGTCACCCACAGGAACATCAGTAATCATATTCCGAACGTTGATGACGACCACCAAACCATTAAGATTGGGTCTTAACGCATTCCCTTCATAAATCACATCAAAAATATAAGATACGTTATATGTCACGTCAGTGACGGTAATATGATAAAATACTTCATTTAAACCATCTTCTGAAGTCACGCGATAGGTCACGATAATATCACCAAAGGCGTTGGCATACGCTTCCGAGGTGAAGTCTGCAGCGAGTCCTGCGATATTTACATCCTCAGGACCATCCACTTCAGCACTCCATGATAAATCAGGAAGTTGTCTGCTAATCGTTGCACCTAAAGGTAAATAATTTAGGAAATAAGGAATATATTCATCCAGTGGAATATTAGAGACTTGGCCATCCACACGATAATGAATGATTCCATCGTCATCAGAACCATCATAGTCAATCCCTGCATAATAGATCGTTGGAACATATGGACTACCTGCGATAGGAATTCCATCGCTATCTGCGACATAAATTTTCGCATAATTGGTTTCTGTCGCAAGTTCAGCAAATTGAATATCCGTGAGATAAGCATTCGTTCCTTCGAGTTTTCTGATATAGACGTCCCCTAAATCAATTAAGGGATCCCCTGTCCGTTGATATCCAATCGCAAACGTATAAAGACCAGCATCTGCACTACTATCAATGGTGAAGACGAGATAATCTTCGGTGACACTGAATGTAAATCCTGTGGCTACATCAGGATCGATCACAAAATAACTATTGGGATTATCAGCAATAAGATTATAAATATCACTGCTATACGATTCATCCACGCCATAATTGATCGACACTGTCGTTTCAAGAGCTTCACGTGTAATCTGTACTGGATTTAAAGATGTCATGGTGACTTTATTATTGTTTCTAAAGACATCCGTAATTTGAATGGCACGTTCGGTAATCTGATGATTATAAACCGTTTGTGCCCCACTTTATGCTAAAAGCGTATAACTGATGTTATAGATTCTAAATCCACCTGCGGTATATGTCGTTGAATTCAAGGTCACATTAGAGATCGTCGCAAAATCAGAGATATCGAGTTGATTCAAGAATGGAAGCGTGTAATAAAGCACATTGGATTGATAAGGAAGCGCTAAAGGATCTGTCACTGCAACCGGGGTTAGACTACTGAAATCTAATGGATAGCCAAAATTGAGCATCGTTGTAAATGTTGTACCCGAAGGATTGACAATGCCAGAGGAATAATGTTCAATCGCTTCAATCGTTCGCAGTGTTGAATTTCCCTTGGTGAACGTATAATAATCTTTATCATCTTGATAAGGTAATAAGCGGAAACCAACACGATACTGTCCGCCTTTTAGTGCACCATCGACATAAAGCGTAAAACTAAAGTGGTAATTGGTCG
>CAYLLL010000140.1:0-3788 GCA_964384655.1 uncultured Mariniplasma sp.
ATTGGTTGACGATGTGGTTGATATTATGGGGACTTTTTATACCAATCTTTATGAAACCAAAGACATTGTTAAAAAACTAATTCTTAAGGAAGAACAAAAGTTTTTAGAAACGATTAATGAAGGTGAAAAACATTTACTTGAAGCCATTGAAAAAGACGGTAAAAAAGTATCGGGTGAAGTCGCATTTAAACTGTATGATACCTATGGATTCCCCATTGAATTAACGTTAGAATATGCCGAAGAACAAGGCGTATTTGTCGATATTTCCTCATTTCATGATGAACTCGCAAAACAAAAAGAGCGTTCACGACAAGCACGTCATGTCAGTGGATCGATGAAAGCACAGGAAGAAGCCTATTTGAACTTTGTGACCCCATCGACTTTTATTGGCTATGATGTCCTTCAGACTGAAGCGAAAGTGATTAAGGTTTTTGATGAAGGCATAGTCTTAGATCAAACGCCGTTTTACGCGACATCGGGTGGGCAAGTTGCCGATCAAGGATGGATTAATGGACTTCAGGTCATCGATGTGATGAAACTTCCTCATGGACAGTTTTTACACAAAGTTGAAGGTGAATACAATGAAGGTGATGAGGTACTCGCTGTGGTCGATCCAAAGATGCGTCTAAAGACGGTTCGTAATCACTCAGCTGCTCATTTATTCCATCAAGCCATTAAAGATATTTTTGGTAAGCATGCCAACCAACAAGGTTCACAAGTTTCTCCAAGAAGCTGGCGTTTTGACTTCAATCATTTTGAAACGGAAAGCGATGAAAGAATTTTAGAAGTTGAACGTTTGGTCAATCACTACATTAAAGAAACACCTCTGGATGTGATCATTCGCAAACTTCCGATCGAAGAAGCACGTAAACTAGGAGCAATGGCTCTATTTGGTGAAAAGTATGGGGATATCGTCCGCGTCGTTGATATGGGGTGGAGTAAAGAGTTTTGTGGGGGAACCCATGTTAAAAACACCAAAGAAATCATCAACTTTGCGATTGTACTCTATGAATCCATTGGATCAGGTATCTATCGTATGGAAGGTGTGACAGGACCTGATGTGACCTCCCAAATGGCGTCATTCTTAGAACCACTTGATCAAGAGATTCAACTCATCAAAGAAAAGATCTTGCGCTTATATACCAACCTTCATATCCCTGATGTTCCTTCAAACACAGGTTCCTATCAAGATATCATCCAAAAGAGACGATATATTGAAGAACTTAAGGAACTCGCAAAACAATATGAAAAAGAACTCAATCGCCAAAAGGAAATGGATGTTCTTCAACGTCTTGATGATTTTATCACCGATGATTCAAATAAACGACAAGTTATTTATACAGAAGGCTTAGAAGTGAAGGTTCTCAAGCAACTGATTGATGCACTTTATGATAAAATAAAAGCGGACCTTATCTTCTTAATTAACGTTTCTGAGGGTAAAGCATCTTTCTTGTGCAAGAGTGCACATGATGATGCTAACCTTTGGATTAAGAAAGCTGCCGAACTCACGCATGGTTCTGGTGGTGGAAAAGGTATGTTTGCTCAAGGTGGAACACAAGATATAACCACCATTCAATCTTTGATTGATGAACTGAAATCAACCTTATGAACCGTTATCTAGGATTAGACTTAGGAAGTAAAACCGTGGGTGTATCGATCAGTGAATCAGGGATTATCGCGAGCACGTTGACGACCATACGATTCAAAGAAAATGACTATGAAGATGCGGTTCGTCAAGTCCTTTCATTGATTACATCCCTAAAGATTGATACCGTCATTCTCGGATTACCTAAACATATGAATAATGATGTTGGTATCCGAGGGGAAATCAGTATCAAATTTAAAGAGACCTTGGAAAAAGCAAGTTCTATTCAAGTGATCTTATGGGATGAACGGTTATCGACTGCAACAGCAAGAAAAGCCATGATTCAAGGCGCACAAAGACGCCAAACTCAAAAACAAAAGAAAGACGAGCTCGCTGCCGTCGTTATCTTACAAAATTATCTCGATTATAAAGGAGCAAGACCATGATTAAAGAAGATCAAATGATCATTACCAAAGACAATGGAGACGAAGAAATCGTCAACATTCTCTTCACACACGAAGCCAACGGAAAGAACTATGTTGTCTTTGAATTCAGTGAGTCTCATGAAATTAGTGCTGCAGTTTATGTCCCCGATGACAATTCAGACGAAGGGACGTTTGAAGACATTCAGACTGATGCAGAATGGGACATGTTAGACCGTATCTTACAAGAATACTTCGACGATTTAGAAATCGACGAAGAACTTGATGACGATGTGGAAGATGAAGAGGAAGAAGAACTCGCATGAATTTAAGTTTTCTCAAAGCATATGCCCTTGAGAAACGGATTCCCATTATCACCGATGAAGCATTGGCATTGATTCAAGAAACGATCATTAAACATCAAGTGAAAAACGTATTAGAAATTGGTACCGCGATTGGCTATAGCGCACTTGCTATAGCCTCTTTTGGTTGTCATGTGGATACGTTTGAAAGAGATGAGTTCATGATTGAAGAAGCGAAGCGACATTTCGATCGTTATGATGAGAATCATCAGATTACGCTCTACCCTTTTGATGCTTTGACCTATGAACTTCCTCAAAAAACGTATGATCTTATTTTTATTGATGCAGCCAAATCACAATATCAAACGTTTTTTAACAAATTTACCCCATATTTAAAACTGGGTGGTTTGGTGATTTGTGACAATCTAAATTTCCATCATCTTGATCCAACCCAAGTCAATCGACACACGCAAGGATTATTGAGAAAACTCCATGCATTTAAACATTTTTTGGCAGGTCATCCCCATTTCAACACAACGTTTTATGAACTAGGTGATGGTACATCTCTGTCAGTAAGGATTAAATAATGAAAACATTGATCACTTTGTATTCACAATCATCGATGGAATCACTCAGTCCATTTGTCGATGGATTTATCGTGGGTCATCAAAGATTTGGAACTCGATTAACCCACAGTTTTTCAACATCGGAGATTCATGAAATCATAAGACGGGCGAAGAGTTTAAACAAAGAACTCTTTTTCATGGCGAATCAAATGATGACCGATGACCACCTTACGCATTTCACACATTGGTTGAGTGAGTTTTCGATGGATGATTTTACGGGGATTATTTGTGCAGATCTTGGAGTTGTTAAGAAATTAACGACGATGGGATTGGCAAATAAACTCGTGTATAATCCCGAAACGCTCATGACGAATTCATATGATTTCAATTTCTTTCATCGACTCAATATCATGGGAGTCTATGTCGCTAAGGAAATCACCTTAGAGGACATTAAGAAAATCGGTGAAGAGAAGACGCTAAAACTTTTCATGGTAGGGCATGGTCATTTGAATATGTTTTATTCAAAAAGACAGCTGATCAAAAATTATGCCGATTATATCGATATCCCTGATGAGTTTCATGAACAACAAGATTTGCGTATTGTTGAAGAAACAAGAGAAGGTATTGAATATCCCATATTAGAAGATCAAGCAGGGACGCATGTTTTTCGTGCCAATGTCTTTGCGACAGTTGAGGATCTTGATGTGTTACGTCCTTTAGTGGACTATCTTGTGATAGACACGCTATTTAAAGATGATGCTTATGGTCTAAGGATTGCCAAAGCCTATCATCAAAACGATGTTGACATCAAAATGGAACTTGAAAGAGATTATCATGAAATATGGGATCAAGGATTCTTCTTCAAGAAGACTATCTATAAAGGAAAGATCAGTGAATGATGACTGAATTACTC
>CAYLLL010000141.1:0-3750 GCA_964384655.1 uncultured Mariniplasma sp.
TGGGGTTCCCATTCAATACCCCGTCGGTGGACATGCTGTTTTTGTCGATTGTAAAGCCTTTGCCCCCCATATCCCTTATGATCAATTTCCTGCACTCTCTGTAACGAATGCGATTTATATCGAAGGGGGTGTCCGTGCGGTTGAAATTGGATCCCTCCTCTTAGGAAGAGATCCGGATACTCATATCAACAGACAAAGTAAAATGGAATTGATGCGTCTTACCATCCCCAGAAGACTTTATACCTACAATCATCTCGATGTCGTCGCAGATGCAGTTATTCATGTGTATGAACATCGTCATGAACTTAAAGGCTATGCGTTTGAGTATGAATCCTCAATATTAAGACACTTTACCTCAACGTTTAAACCCATCGATTAAGGAGAATATTATGCCCTATAGAATTTTAGCCATTAACCCAGGATCAACCTCAACGAAACTTGCCATCTATGAAGATGAAACCATGATCTTTAAGTATAATGTCAAGCATGATTCTGACGTCATTTTATCGTTTCCACATATCATTGATCAATATGAATTCCGAATGAAATCCATTGAGGATGCTTTAAAGAGTGAACACATTGATCTTTCCACGCTTGATGCTGTCGTAGGAAGAGGAGGTATGCTTAAACCCATTCCTAGTGGGACATATCAGGTGACCGATGCCATGGTGGACTTTATGAAAAAGGCACCAAGAGGTGAACATGCATCCAATCTAGGATGCATTATCGCACGACACATCGCCGATCAATACGATCTTCCAAGTTTCATCGTCGACCCTGTCGCTGTAGATGAAATGGAAGATATTGCACGTTTTACGGGCATGCCTGAAATCAAAAGGGACAGTTTATTCCATGCACTCAACCAAAAGGCAGTCGCTTTAAAAGTGGCTAAAGATTTAGGTAAACCTTATCAAGAACTTAATTTGGTGATTGCTCACTTAGGTGGCGGTATCAGCATTGGTGCCCATCATCATGGAAAAGTGATCGATGTGAACAACGCGCTAGACGGTGATGGTCCAATGTCACCTGAGCGAAGTGGCACAGTTCCACTTGGACCCCTCTACAAAATGGCGTTTTCTGGTCAATATACGTTGCAGGAAATCAAACGTAAAAATTATGGACAAGGGGGTCTTGTCGCCTACTTGGGAACCAATGATGGATTGACGATCATGAAAAGAATTCAAGCAGGTGATCAAGAGGCTGATTTCATTTTCCGTGTGATGTGTTATCAAATCGCTAAAGAAATCGGTGCGTATAGCACGGTGTTAAAAGGTGACGTTGATGCGATTGTCATCACAGGCGGACTTGCCTATAATCAGTATCCTATCGATTTAATCAAAGAACGTGTGTCCTTCATCGCTCCAGTTCTCGTCTACCCAGGCGAAGATGAAATGGAAGCTCTTGCGTTCGGTGCACTTCGAGTTTTACGCGGTGAAGAGAAAGCTAAACCGTATATATAGGGAGGTTTTATCATGTTAAAAACGATGCACGACTTGGTGAAACGGGCTCAATTACTCGACAAAAAGAGATTGGTTGTCGCGGCTGCGAATGATTTACCCGTTTTAGAAGCAGTTGTCATGGCGAAGCAAGAAAATTTAATCGATCCATATCTCATCGGTGATCAAGAAGAAATCATCAAGATGTTAAAAGATTTAAAAGCTATCCAAAGTGATTATCAAATCATGGATGAAAAAGATCCTCAAAAGGCATGTGAGATGGCTGTTCGTATGGTGTCATCGGGTCAAGGGGATTTATTGATGAAAGGATTTGTCGATACCTCTGTCATTTTGAGAGCAGCACTAGATAAGGAATTTGGGTTGAGAACCCCCAATCGTATCTCTCATGTGACCTTGATGGAAATCCCCACGTATCATAAGCTTTTAATGATGAGTGATGGTGCAATGAATATCGATCCCGATGTCAACATCAAGCAAGAGATCATCGAAAATGGGGTGGATGTTTTACACGCGATTGGCATTAAGCAACCTAAAGTTGGCATGATTGCTGCTGTTGAAAAAGTCAATCCTAAAATGCAAGCAACCCTCGATGCTCAAGAGCTCATCTTAAGAAATCAAATTGAACGCATCAAAGGATGCATCATTGGTGGTCCATTTGCATTAGATAATGCGATCAATACAGAAGCTGCCCATCATAAAGGGATTACAGATCCTATGGCAGGAGATGTTGATTTCATCGTTATGCCACAAATTGAGTCTGGAAATGTCTTTTATAAGGCAATGATGTTTTTAGCGAACGCAAAAAGTGCTTCTGTGATTGCAGGAGCGAAAAAACCGATTGTTTTAACCTCACGTGCTGATTCAAAAGAAAGTAAGTTTTATTCGATTGCACTGGCGTGCTTAATTGCTGACCACAAATAACCCTAAGGGATGATGACATGATAGTATTAAACGGAGCGTCATTGACGCTTGACGTTTTAAAACGGATTGCAGTTGATCATGAAACGATTTCAATCGATGAACAAGCACTGATCCGAGTTCGTATTGCAAGAGAATATGTGAAAGATATCGCCAATAAAGAGGAAGCGGTGTATGGAATCAATACCGGATTTGGGCATTTAGCGTCCGTTAAAATTGATAAAAGAGAGTTATCAGACCTTCAGGCGAATCTCTTAAAGAGTCATGCCTGTGGTGTGGGAGAACCCTTGCCTATCCATACCGTCCGTGCGATGATGGCCTTACGGATTAATGCCTTGATCAAAGGATACAGTGGACTTCGTGAAGAGGTCATTTTGAAGTTGGTTGAATATCTAAACCACAATCTCATTCCTGTTGTTTTTGAAAAAGGAAGTTTAGGGGCGAGTGGGGACTTAGCGTTGCTCTCTCACATGAGTCTTCCCTTGATCGGTCTAGGTGAAGTCTTTGTAGAGGGTATTCGAATGACGACCCAAGAGGGATTAACTCAACTTGGACTCGTTCCTTTGAGCGAACTTAAAGCGAAGGAAGGCTTAAGTTTAATCAATGGAACCCAAGGGATGAATGCCATAGGAAGTCTTGTTTTGCACGATGCGTTCCATCTACTCGATTACGCAAATCTTGCGTTAGCATTAACCATGGAAGCTCTTGAAGGGATTACGGATGCATATGATCCAAGAGTTCATGTCATTCGAAACCAAGAAGGACAAATCGCAGTAGCAAATACCCTTTTAAATTATCTTGAGGGTAGTGAATATACAACCCATCAAAACCATAAACGTGTCCAAGATGCATATTCTCTTCGCTGTGCACCACAAGTCCATGGTGCCTCTTTGGATGCGTTTAATCACGTCAAAATGCTTGTTGAACGTGAGATGAATGCCGTCACGGATAATCCGGTTGTTTTCGCAGAAGATCAACAGGCGATCAGTGCAGGTAACTTTCATGGACAACCCTTAGCGATGGCATTTGATTATTTAGGCATCGCGATTGCAGAACTCGCAAGCATCAGTGAGCGTCGCATTGAGCGTATGGTCAACCCCTATCTTTCAGGGGGTCTTCCTCCATTTTTAGCCAAATGGTCGGGTCTCAATTCAGGACTCATGATCGTCCAGTATACCGCAGCATCCCTCGTTTCAGAAAACAAAGTTTTAGCTCATCCAGCATCGGTCGATTCCATTCCATCTTCAGCCAATCAAGAAGATCACGTGTCGATGGGGACCACTGCAGCGAGAAAAGCAGCTTCCATTTTAGATAATACCTACAAGGTGATTGCGATGGAGATATTTGTCGCATGTCAAGCGATGGATTTTAGAGA
>CAYLLL010000142.1:0-3744 GCA_964384655.1 uncultured Mariniplasma sp.
TGTAAAAAGCGTCATGCGCTAACTAACTATTGCTGATTAAAATAAAGACCGTGGTGAGCGTCACCTCTAAACAGTCATAGCCGTATTACAATGACACAAATCCACAGTACATTATTAGTATATTAAATTAGAACGAAAGGAGTAAAGATTTAAATAAGTCTTAAGTACTAACTTAATACAGTTTAAATCTTACATGTTATGATGAATCAAGATGTCATGCATGATATTATCCATTATCTGAACGACTTTGGTCGACCGATCGACCAAGCACGTTTGCGTTATTTCGTGTTGGGTGAGGGTCTAGACGATGTATTTAAACTTCTATCAACGTATCAAAACCCTGACGGAGGTTTCCATTCACTCGAACCCGATTTATGGAGCCCTCATTCGAATGCATTAGCCACATGGACAGCGATCAATATTCTAAGGGAACTCCCCTTTGATTCACTGAGTCCCATGGTTTTAAAGTTGTTTTATTATCTTGAAGAGTCTTTTGATCCAGCAACTATGCGTTGGAAGATGCTTGATCCCAAACATAATGATTATCCCCATGCACCTTGGTGGACGTTTAGAGAAGAGATGCCTTCATTCAATCCTAGTGCGTCGATCGCAGGTTTCATATTAAAGTATTCAAATCCTTTGGGTAAAGCATTTAAATACGCGAACAAAGTGGCTAGAGAAGCCATTGACTATATCAACGAACATGAGGGACCTATAGAGCCCCATGAACTAAGATGTTTGATTGAGATGATGCAAGATGTTTCTGATTTATTTGGTCATTATGCCCCTTATAAAAAAGCAAAAAATAATATCATTTTGCATATCGATCAAGCCTTAGAAAAAGAGACAAGCATATGGTTTACATCCTACTCTACTAAACCAACGCAATTAATTACGGGTCATCCCGGATTAGGTTCACAAGTCTATTTTGATCTTCTCGTGGAAGAATTGAGTCTAGCCATCGATCACCGTAATTCTTCAGGGGTTTGGTCGATCACATGGGACTGGAGTAAGGATTATCCTGAAGCGTTCAAAGAAGCGAAAAGACAATGGGAAGGAATCCAAGCACTGAATTACTTACGTTGGATGATTCAACTTGGGATGATCGAGAAAGAAGCATAAAAAAAGTTTGACCGCGGTCAAACTATTTTTTTTCTTTAGGTTTGGGATTAAAGCGATATTCAGTACCTTCTCGAAGTCGTCGGTAATTGGCTTTGTGTCGAACAAAGATAAGGATCGCGAGTAACGTTACGATCACTAAGTCCATGATGCGTGTCGCTAAATTGAACAGTGGATGTTCAAAGAACACACGGATCAAAAAATAAACAAGCACAGCAGATGCTGCAGTGGTGGATGAAAGTGAGACATAACGCGTGATCGCAAAGATAATAAAGAATAAGACGATGACGCCAACAGCGACCCATGGTTCGATGGCGAAAATCATTCCGGCAGACGTAGCGACGGCTTTTCCGCCTTTAAAGTTGATATAGATAGGGAATACATGCCCTAACACGCCTGCAGCGCCATAAATGGATGCGATATTGATCTGATAATCACTAATCAAATATAAATCGGGATTCCCAATGAGAAATACGAGGAGAATGACGGCTGCACCTTTGAAGGAATCGAAGAGAAAGGCGAAAACGCCATAGCGAAATCCTAAGACACGAACTGCGTTGGTTGCTCCTGTATTTTTGGATCCAAATTGACGGATATCAATCCCTTTAAACACTTTACCGATGATGAGTCCACTCGGGATAGAACCTAAGAAATAAGAGAGAACCATCAGAAGAAAAATCCATACATATGTCATCATAACACCTCATTACCTAATCATTATATCACGTTTGGTAGGCTTGTCAAAAGGAAAAAGAAAACACCATCATTTGTTGTAGTTGACTATATTTTTTGATATAATATAAACACACATCAAGGGGAGTGATCATGTGAATCAAAACAACAAACAATATGATGAGAAATCGATTCAAATCCTGGAAGGTTTAGAGGCAGTACGTAAACGTCCTGGGATGTATATCGGTTCAACCGATCAACGTGGGTTGCATCATCTCGTCTGGGAAATCGTCGATAATGCGATCGATGAATCACTCTCTGGATATGGGAATGAAATTACCGTGACGATAAAAGCAGATAATTCTATTGAAGTCTCTGACAATGGACGTGGAATGCCTTATAAAATGCATGCCTCAGGACGCCCAACAACGGAGATTATTTTTACTGTTTTACACGCAGGAGGAAAGTTTTCTGACCAAAGCGGATACAAAGTATCCGGAGGTCTTCATGGCGTAGGATCCTCAGTCGTCAATGCTTTATCCCAATTTTTGGAAGTGACCATCTATCGTGATGGAGGCATCTTTAGACAACGGTTCAGTGAAGGTGGTTCCATCATCTCACCGATTGAGCGAATCGGTGATACGAAAAAGTCAGGGACAACCGTCTGGTTTAAACCGGATCCTAAGATCTTCTCTACGACGATTTTTCAATATGATTTGATTAAAGAACGCATCCGTGAATCCGCCTTTTTGATCAAAGGATTGAAGATGAATTTAATCGATCAACGAAAATCTCAAAAGGAGTCTTTTCGCTACGATGAGGGTATTAAAGCCTACATTGATTTTCTCAATACAGGACGTCATTGTCATCACGATACGATGATGATGGAAGCCCCCTTTGTTTTATCCTCAGGAAAAAAGAAAACGATCGAACTCGAGATCGCTTTACAATTCACCGATAGTTATCAAGAAAACATCTTGTCTTTTGTTAATAATGTTCGAACGAAAGATGGAGGTACCCATGAAATTGGGTTTAAATCTGCATTAACACGAGCGATTAATGATTACGCACGAAAATACACCCTGATTAAAGATAAAGATCCCAATTTAGACGGCGCAGATATCCGAGAAGGATTGACCGCAGTCATTTCATTACGTATTCCTGAAGATGTTTTGGAGTTTGAAGGACAAACCAAAGGAAAACTAGGAACCCCAGAGGCGAGAAATGCGACTGATTTTGTCGTTTACGACAAAATGTCGACGTATTTAGAAGAAAATCGTATCATCGCTTCACAGATCATCAATCGTGCACTCGCCGCTCAAAGAGCTAGAGATGCAGCAAGAAAAGCCAGAGATGAAGCAAGAAATGGAAAATCTAAACAAAAGAAAGAAGTATTGCTCTCTGGTAAATTAACCCCTGCTCAAGGGAAAGACAAAAACGTCAATGAACTCTTTTTAGTCGAAGGTGATTCCGCAGGTGGTTCAGCGAAACAAGGACGTAACCGCCGTTTTCAGGCGATCTTACCTCTTCGTGGTAAGGTCATCAATACTGAGAGAACCACCATTGACATTCTTTTGAAAAATGAAGAAATTTCAACTATCATCTATACGATTGGTGCCGATTTTGGTGCTGATTTTGATTTGAAGAAATGCAATTATAAAAAGGTCATCATCATGACTGATGCGGATACCGATGGAGCACACATACAAATCTTACTCCTTACCTTTTTCTTCCGCTATATGCGTCCCTTGATCGAAGATGGTAGACTTTACATCGCTCAACCTCCCCTTTATAAACTCACAAAGAAAAAAGGGAAGAAAGAAGAGATTTTTTATGCTTGGAGCGATGAGGAATTAAAGGGTCTCATCGATGAGAGCCCATATACCATACAACGGTATAAGGGTCTTGGCGAAATGAACGCAAGTCAACTTTGGGAAACGACTATGAACCCTG